>JAISLO010000117.1 GCA_031290815.1 Synergistaceae bacterium
ATTCAGCGTATAAAATTTCACTTAGGCCCGATTTATCGCCGTCGTGGGAAACATGTGATGAGCTCGGGATGAATACGTCAGATGTGTTTAAACGCAACGATCTCTTGAAAGGAGGAGCATACAAGTCCTACGGCGAGTTCGTCACGACCGTAGCCACGGCGGGTCTCGACATAGATCAGACGATGACCGCGATAAACGCCGCGCCAATACCAAATCTTACTGTCAGCTGGGTGCCTGGCGACGCCCCCGGCTTTGACGATCCAGCAGATGAAGGGCATGACGCCAGCCTGCGATTTGTAAATAGCACTTCCGGTTCCGCCAGAGTTCGTTACACTATGGGGCAAACCGGTTCAACCACTGGCGGGATTGATGCCAACATGCAGCTTTTTTCCACAAGCGCTCATCCTATATGGGCGGTCGAAAATAACGTAGCTTACACAGACTCCCTCCAATGTCAGGCGCACGACAATTTAACACTCGAAGTGAGTTACGAGGGGAACAGGTCCGGCAACGGTGATCGAATCGGCGGTAGCGTTTCGGTCTCCAACCTCTGGGAGGGAGACGACATACAAAACGCGGCAAAACTGAACGCCGCGCTTACCTTTTCTCTTCCCGTCGGTACCATCATCCGGTATGACCGTTTTAACATCGTCGACAACAATTCAACAACCACGGCATATTCTCGCTTCTCCGATCTCAAGGTCGGCGATTCTTGGATGATCTACACAAAGGCCGACACGAACGGTTTAACTGCCGACAACGTGACGCTCAGCCTGTACGACGGAGAGACCGCGGCGTCCGACGCGGAGGGAAGAGGAATCACCACCGGCATCGTCTACGCCTTCCAAGACGGCGCTGTTGACAACAAACCAATCGAGTTCGGCGAGATGATGAGAACCAAAAGGGGCAAGGCGGCTTCGAACGTCTGCGCCACCACATCGGATTTGGGGACGTGAACGACGACGTGAGCTTTCAGTACGGAGAGCGCAGCGACGCCGGCAAATACTGGGATAACACGGGGAGCGCCCTGGGCTGGTACTCCCAGACGTACTACGGGGGCGACACGTCATATTTCTTCGCTAACGACGCGGATCCCGCGTCGGTGATCCTCGCCGCCGAGGTGTACAAGCAGAACGACGTCAACGCATCCCTGCTCTTCATGTACGACGGAAAGACCTTTACGGTCCGTGGCAAGGGCTTCGACAGGGACGGAAACCTCTTGCTGGACGACGACGAACAGACGCTCACCGCGGCTGAAATGGTATCCATAGCATCCGGAGGGCCGGTGACGATACACGGAATACGTTTCACAAACCTCGAGATAGACCTGGCTGAGCTGAAAAGCGGCGACAAGTTCGTCATAAACGTGGCGGCGGCAAAGCTGGACGGCATCAACTACGGCCCCTTGAGCGGACAGCACAATCCGCTGAACGGCTCGCTCATATTCGACGTCTTGGACGTGACGGACAGCGTGATAAAGTTCAGGATTCAGGGGCACATAATAGACCTGAACGGCAACGAGTGGTACGCCGAGGAGGAGGAATTTTCCCTGAACGCCGGCAGAAACACCTCCCGCGACTCGACCGTCATACCGCCGATCATCCCGAGCGAGGTCACAGATCCCTTGGTCATCTTCCGAGACTCGGATTTCGGCGGGCTGTTCTTCGACGAATTCACCCTCAAGAACTACGATAGATGGATGACCGGCGACAGGTTCACGGTCGCGCTCACCGCGAGCGGCCGGGAATCGGCCGATATAGACGAGATAACTCTCTCGTCGGACAACCGGGGTACGAACATGCCCGCCTCGTACCGCTTTTACGACGGCGTGTTGGACAACTCCGACGTAGACCTCCACATATACCAGCTCGCGAACAACATAGCGAGGGAGGACAGCTCGCACATGGCCGTCGACCAGGTGATGGACGGCAAACTGTCGCTCTCGTTCGGGAATTACCATCCGGCTGTGGGCGGAACACAGCCCGAGATCATCCGCAGCTCGGCCAGTTTCAATACGGCGTATCAAAAGGGCATGGACGCCGGGGTCGCGCATTACTACAGCCGCGCCGAGGACATAAAACAGTTCTGGGACTCAAGCGGCAGGTTCATACTGGAAAACAACGAAGGGCGGCTCACCATCCGAATGGCCGACAGCGAGATGAGATTCACAATCGGATCCGGCATGGAGATGGGACAGATGGCGCGGTTTCTGTCAGAGCGGATATGGCTGGAGCTGCTCGGACAGGACGACGGGATCGCCGGCGGAGTCGGGGACAGGCTGCCGTCAAACGACAGGTCGTACCTGATGAACAGCGAGGATATGCACAAGATAGTCCAGTTCGTCAACTTCACGCCGGGCAAGAGCTCCAACGAGGCGGTGCCGGGAACGTTTCTGGCGCACTCCGTGCTGACAGGCAGGGACAACGAATTGAAGTTCTACGGCGAGGACGACATCATGAAGGCGTTCAATTTCGTGAACGTTCAGGAGGCCCGCGACACGATGTTCGACCTGTCGGTGTCAGACGCCCACAGCGGCCGAACCGTATCGAGCGGGCAAAAGATCGTGGCGGGCGAGCGGATTTACAACATCATAGTGAACGGCCTGTCCCTGGACATCGACAGCTCCATAGGGTTGACTCGGTCGAGCTGGGACGCCAAACGCGGTGTGTTCCAGGCGGAAGTGAGAGACAACTTCAGCCAGATCCTCCACCTCGCTGACAACGCGGCGACGCTCCAGATCGGGGCGAACGAGGGAGAGAGCATGTACCTCACGCTGAGCGACGTCACCGCGGGGTCGCTGGGCATCGACGACATCGACGTCAGAAATCACGACGCCGCCGCGCGGGGCGTGACAAAGCTGGACAACGCGCTGAGGAAGGTATCCTCGCAGAGGGCGATAATCGGCGCTCAGATAAACAGGCTGGATCACACCATAAGCAATCTCGAGACGGCGTCGATCAACCTGACCGACTCCATGTCGCGCATAGAGGACGCGGATATGGCCCGCGAGATCATGGAGTTTACCAAGCTCAATATAATCGCCCAGGCCGGATCGTCTATGCTGGCTCAGGCCAACCAGATCACCGGCGTCATCCTGTCCCTGTTGAGGTAAACCGTTCGCCGCGCGTTCACAAAAACCCTCAAGAGAGGCTGATTTTTCATAAATGACAGAAAACCTTCGCGTGGAAGCATGGAAAGACGAATGGGAGAGTATCAAGGTTGACTTGGAATTGTTTCCCTATGACGACGTTCAGGAAGCCTTGCTCGATGTCCTTGAAAAAAAGCTGTATGCGAGATGGCTGACCGTTTACAATATCAAAAAATTAACCGGGGAGATCTCCCTGGACACTGGCTATGACAGACATTATATAGCAAAGGGCGAATTGTCGGAAGAAGACACGAAGGCTTGCGCGGATAAGCTTTTCATGTATCATTTCAAATTGGAAGGCATGTTCGGAGCGATTTTTTTGACGGCCTTTACCCTGCTGACGTTTCCGCCGTTGTTCCTGTTGTCGCGGATTTGGAGCGTACAATATCAGCCTCTGGTTTATCTGCTTTTTATCATAGCGGCAACGCTCGTTTATTCCACGGCTCGGTATGAGAGGAGATGGGAAGACCGCTTTAAATGCTGCGGCATTCCCGCCGTAGTGACGATTTACTGGCTTATGAACTCAGGAGACGCGCTGCTTAAAACAATCGAGTATCTCTGGCTGTTCGCGGCGTATTACTATGTCGTCATGCACGCCGCGACGTGGGCGCTCATGGAAAGGGCCAAGAAGTTTTTCGATCCGTTTGGATTCTCATACCTGATAGCCATCAGGACTTTGAAATGATACCGGGCTTTTTCCATAAGAGGTTTCCATAAGTGGGTACGGGCGGGACAGGGTGAACGCTGGATGCGGAGCGCTCCATGCGTTATAATAATATTTACGAAAGGGGGAGTACCCTATGATTATGGTAATAGCCAAGTTCAAGACCAAGAAGGGGTCGAGGGAGGACGCCGTCCGCGCGTCCCGTGAAAGCATCGAGGCAACGAGGAAGGAAAAGGGCTGCATATATTACGAACTGTTCGCCGCGACAGAAAACGAGACGAACTTGGTATTCGTCGAAAAATGGGAGGACCTCGACTCGCTGCGCGCTCATCTGGCCTCGGATCAGATGAAGAAAGCCCAGGCGGCGAGGGCCCCGTACCTCGACGGACCGGCAGACGTACAAGTATTCGAGGCGGTCCCAACCAATCTATGATCTCACTGAACGAGGAAGCGGAAGAGGAGGCTTGGCTTAATAATGTTGTGGACTAAAAACCTGGAGACCGGTATCCCCACAATCGATGAACAGCACAAGGAGCTGTTCCGGCAGATAGACGCATTGCTCGCGGTAAGCGGCGCGAACAAGGAAAAACAAGTGACGGAGGCTCTGAACTTCCTGGACAGGTATATCGTCAAGCACTTTACCGACGAGCAGAATATGCACTTGCAATCCAAATACCCAAAGGCCGTCGCGCACAGGACCTACCACGACAATTACGTGACGACATTCAGGCAGCTCAAGGAAAAATATATCAAAGAGGGCCCAACCGTCGCAAATAACATGGCCGTCAACAAGAGCGTGGTCGGCTGGCTCAAAGAACACATACTGATTCACGACAAGGAATTCGCCGAATTTTACAAGAAAAAACCGTGAGCGATCCAGGATCGGTTTACTAAATTCGCGGCAAAAGCCGCCAAGAAACAAACCGGCTTAAAGCCGGTTGTTTGAACCACGCGATCTCATTATTTGGAAGTCAACGCTTTCCCAGACAGAAATAAGATCATTGAACTCCGTCCCGCGTCCCCTTGAACCGTATGTTTTGTGCAGGCGCGGGCGGAGTCCAATGTTTTTCTTGTGGTTTGAAGGTCCCTTATTTACCGCGTCGTCTGAACTTGCTCGCGAACGCCGCAAACAACACGGCTGTCACGGCAAATATCCCCGAGAATGAAGCACATCCGCCGCCTCCGCCGCCAGACGAGGGCTCGCGGAACTCTATCGCTCGGGAATAGCCGACGTACGGCGAGTTTTCCGCCGTGGCCCGGATTATGTACCTGCCATAGGGAAGGTGCCTGAATATCACATCCGCCCTGCCGTTGGCGTCGGTTCTCTTGGGTTGGTCATTGGGGATGCCCGAAATGTTCACCGGGTTGCCAAATATGTCGAGCAGCGAGAAGAAGATCTTCTTGTCAACCTGCGGTTCCCCATCCGTCTTGGCCACTGCCCACGCGGCGATCGAGTCGGAACTGACCGGCTTGGCATAAGTCACCAGCACCATCTTGCCGCTAGGGACATAAATCCCGCCGCTCTCCATCAAAGTGTCTGACGAGTCGCCGCTCCCGCTTGCTCCTCCGCTTACCACCAGCTTATATCTCACGCCGGGCACCAGTTGATACGTGTGGCCGTCGTCCGCCACGAGGTTGTTCCTGTCTATATAGAACAGCGCGTTCAGAGGATCGTCCGGATCGTATAAGACGTCTTTCGCGGTGAAAATAGTGTCGTACTTAACTGGATTCAGAACATTTTCGGTACGCGTGCCGCCTATCTCGATAAAGCTGTATTTGAACGTGCCCTCGGACAACGGCGCGCCGCCTTTAATCCTGACCGCGGTAACGTCGCTGCTCTGGTTCACGTTGTAGACATCGGATATCGTAACGTCCAGCGAGGCGGGAGAGGGGACCGGATCGGTGTCGATCGGATCCGTCGTCCCGTCGATTGTGACTTTCTTCTCAGATGTGAGATAAGCGGCGGCGGATACGCTGACGACATAATCGCCCATGCTCAGGTTCGAGAAAACATGCTCCGCGAGTCCGCCATCGGAGCTGACCACGACAG
Source organism: Synergistaceae bacterium (assembly GCA_031290815.1). Lineage (GTDB taxonomy): Bacteria > Synergistota > Synergistia > Synergistales > Synergistaceae > JAIRWR01. The sequence goes on from JAISLO010000117.1 coordinate 5,863, forward strand.
GATTGCCCAACCTCTCGCTGACCGAGTTCCTGATCTCGAAGGTGACATCTACGCCGCTCCTCTCGTCGCTCAGCGCGGCCGTCACAATCGCATCCTTCCCGCTGCGGAGGACTTTGACATCTATCGTCCGGTTCACGCGCACGTCCTTTGACAGAAGCGCGTATATGCCGTACCCGTCCACATACGGCCTGACGGCGTAGTAGCTCTCCGCGAAGGCGGGCCTGACCGCTCCCTCAATCCGAACGTCAGACTCCTCGAGACCGTTCGGATCCGTGCTGGAGATCAGCTTGACGTAATACTTGTCCTCATCCACTCCCTCTGGTCGCGATACGCCGGAGAGATCGGCCTTTATCGTAAACGAGCCGTTATCGGTAAGTTCCTCCGGGTCGATGTTGAGAACGTCCAGGGCCGCAGGCCCGGCCTTTTCTGAGATGAGCTCGGCCGTTCCGTTGGACTGCGGCAGGATGATTACGGCATCCGAGTGCGGCTTGATATTCAAGGTGTTGAGCGATATCTTGGTCGAAACCAGGGCCGCTCCCGGCTTTATCTCCACGGTCTGGCTCCTGTTCGGGGATGACTTTATCTCGAGCTCTCCCTCCTCGACAACGGTGTCGCCGGTGTGCTCCAGGACATCTGAGAGCACAAGCCGCCCTTTGCCGCGCTTGGATATGACGATTTTTTCGTCGGAACCGATCCACGCCGTCAGTTGTTTTATTTTAGGCAGGATGATCTCGTTCGTATCGTGACCGCCGGTGTCGAACGTCACGGTTTCGGTCGCGCCCTCGGCCTTGGCGCCCTCGGAGTTGTACCTGCGGACATTGATCGTGACCCCTGACAGATCGATCTTTACATCCCCGCCGGCTATGCCGAGTGTTGATCCTCCGCCCATCGTCAGGATGCTCCCTCCCAGGGATTCCGCGCTCTCAATGTTGAGCGTGCCGCTCTGGATGAATGTAAAGGAATAATCGTTGTCCTCGCCGCGGATGTTGGTCGTGCCCTGGCCGAACAGTCGGAGCGAACTGCCGGCCACGCCCTTTATTCCCTTGCCCGTCAGGGGAATGAAGTTCAGAGTATCACCTTTTTTGAGGTATATCGCCCCTCCTGCGTTGCCCTTCTCTGCCACGTCGTTGTAATTCACGGCATAGCCCTTGAGACCGGTTCCTCCCAGTTTGACGTTTCCGACCACGTTGACGCTGGTGCTGCCCAGCGTGATCTCGTTGTAAGCGGTTCCCTCCTTGTAGTAGCCGAGGATCGACAGGTCCACGTCATCCTGGTTGCTGGTCAGGACACCGTTTTCAACGCTGCCCCACGCCGCCGTCGCCGCAAGCAGCATCAGCAGCGCCGCCTGCGCCAACAGCATCATCTTTGGAAATTTTTTCGTCATTAATATCCCTCCTGATTGATAGACAATAACAAATCTTAGGCTGGCCCTAGAGCACCAGCCTGGGGGAATTATACATCAATCGGAACGGGAGAGAAACGAGAATCCTAAATTTCCGTTCCTGCGGTGGTAAAATTTTTCCGGGCCTTTCCGGGAATTTATGGATAAATCATGCGGCTGCCTGAGTCTCTCTCTGACCTCGGGCTATATCTCAGGCGATAACAGCGTGACGATGTCCTCCGCCGTGGAACCGGCGAACGTCGCGTGAGTGTCGAGACCAGAGAGAGCGGCGGCGACGCATTCCTTCGTGTAGGCGAGCCCGAGGACGCGCGACAGGATCGGCGAATAATCACCGTCGCCAAAGTAATCGCCGTTAAACGAACACTCCGTTATGATCCCTTTGTCGACGACCAGAAAACTCTCGACGCCCCCCCACGCGAAACGCGCTTTTTTGCGTTCCGTAAAACGCGGAGAGTTGCCGTAGTTCCACTCTCGCGTAGAATACTTTTCATGTAGCAATTTATCCGTCTCAGCCATAGCGTCGCTATCCAACGTCATCGGCGTTAAATTCTCAAACGCGTCCTGGAGGCGCCGTTTAAATTCCATAACAGGCAAAGGCTCAGGCAGGTAAGGCTTGATGTTGGTCACTCTTCCGCGAAGGGACTTTATGGCTTTGCTTTGAAATTTGTCCTCCGAAGGACGAAGAGCGTCGGAGAGGACGTCCAAATCCGAGTCGTAAAGCAAGGTCCCGTGATGAAGTATGATACCGCCGCGCCGGAACTGAGCGCCGCCGGAGATCTTTTTCCCGTCGATCGCAAGGTCGTTGCGTCCCGAGAGTTCGGCTTGCACTCCAAGTTTTGCCAAAGCCCGGATGATTGGCCCCGTAAAAAACTCGAAATCGAAATCTCCATGGAAGTCCGGCAGCACGAAGCTGTAATTGATGTTCCCCAAATCGTGATACACCGCGCCGCCGCCGGAATTTCGACGCACCACATGTATGCCGCGCTCCTCGACGCAGGCCGCGTTTATCTCCTCTAACGTGTTCTGAAAACGGCCGACGATGACGGAGGGCTCGTTCCTCCACAACATGAAGAACCGCGACTTATTATCGCGCATCCCCAAAAGACAGAGACATTCCTCGAGCGCCAGATTATACTGTGGTTTGGTGTTATCGTTTTCGATAACGTACATGTGAAAACCGGTTACTGATTCGGGACATGGATAGCCCTGCCCGCCGCCGCGAGAGCGGCTTCACGCACCGCTTCGGAGACTGTCGGATGAGCGTGTATCGTGCCTGCTATCTCATTCAGAGTCGCCTCCAGCCCGATGGCAAGAGCGCCCTCCGCTATCATGTCCGTCGCATGAGCGCCAAGGATATGAAGCCCTAATATCTCCCCGTATTTCGGATCGGCCAATATCTTGACGACTCCCTCTCCTCCGCCTGAGATCAACGCTTTTCCATTGGCGGCAAGCGGGAACTTCCCTACAATATATTGCAGCCCGCGGCGCTTGGCTTCGTTCTCGGAGAGGCCCACAGAGGCGAATTCCGGTTTGGTGTAGATGCACGACGTATTCGTCTTTGCGTCATATTTCGCATCGTGTCCCATAGCGTGCTCGGCGGCGATTTCCCCCTGCGCGGAAGCCACGTGGGCGAGCATGGTGCGTCCGTTGCAATCTCCGACCGCATATATGTCTGGCACGTTCGTCCTCATGCTGTCGTCGACTGTGATGCGGCCTCTGTCGTTGTTTATGCCGGCGGCATCCATAGCTATCTCGTCGGTGTTCGTGCGCCGCCCTATGCTTACCAGCACTTTCTCGGCGTCGAGGACGATTTTTTTGTCCGCCAGGCTCACGTTGACCTTGGCGGCATCGCCGGCGTCCTCTATCGACTCCAGTTTGGCCGACACGAATATCTCTATGCCCTTTTTGACCAGAATTTTTCTCAACATGCCGACGAGTTCCGAATCCATCAGCGGAAGTATCTCCGGCTCCATCTCTATGATCGTTATCTTCGAGCCGAACGCGCTGTATATGGATGCCAGCTCGACGCCTATGACTCCCCCGCCTATTATCGCCATGCTCTTGGGAACACTTTCGAAGCGGAGGGCGCCCGTCGAGTCGACGCACTGAGGAGAGTCGATCCCTGGTATCGGCAGATTGGCGGGCTTTGAGCCCGTCGCTATGATGATCTTATCGGCGGACAGAGTCGTCTCCCCGCTCTCGCCCTTGACTGCCAGCGTCTTGGAATCCCTGAAGGAAGCGTATCCGCTCAGCACCGAGACCTTATTGGCCTTGAGCAGCATGCCGACCCCGCCTGTCAGTTTTTTTACGATTTTTTCTTTCTGCCGTTGAACCTTTACGAAGTCGATGACCGGTTCCGCGCTTACTCCGAACTCGGCCCCGTTTCTGATCGCATCGGCGAGTTGAGCGCTGTGGAGCAGAGCTTTTGTCGGAATACAGCCTGCGTTCAGGCACGTTCCGCCAAGCTTTCCGCCCTCTACCAGCGTCACCTCAGCCCCAAGCTGCGCGGCCCGTATCGCCGCGACGTATCCTCCGGGACCGCCGCCAATCACAGCTATCTTTGTCGCGTTCGCCACGTGAATATTCCCCTCCTATAACAACAGGATGGCCGGGTTTTCCAGCATCTTCCAGAGACCTGCCAGGAACTCGGCCGCAACCGTTCCATATTTCATGATATATGCAAAAGAGAATCGCGCAACCCTTTTCGGAGAGTTTTGAAAAAAGAATTATCCACACCCGCCGAATGCTGGTTTTTAGTCAAACCGAGGCCGCCGTTCATCCGCCCCACGGCCAGCCCGGATAGGCGCCGAAGATCGTCTTGAAGCGGAATATGAGGTCGCTGCCGACAAAGAGCATTATCACGGACCCGGCCGCCAGGAATGGCCCAAGCGGTATCCTGTCCCTGCGCTTGATCTTTTTTGCGATCATCAGAGGCAGCACCACTATTCCGCCCACTATGAACCCGCCGTAAAGGCAGAACGCGCAATATTTCCACCCAACCGCCCCGCCGATTCCGCACATCAGGAAGGCGTCGCCCCAGCCCATGCCGCCTCGGCTCACGATGATTATCAGGGCTATCAAGCCAAATCCCAGCGCCGCGCCCAAAACACCGTCGAGAACGGCCGGCCACCCGCCGGCCAGGCGCATCAGCAGCCCTGCAAAGCATGGCGTGAGCGCCCACGCGTCATATATATAACCCGTGTCCAGGTCCGTGAGGGAGTTGAAGAGAGAGAACCACACGACTATGAGCGAAACGCAAAACGCCGCGCTCAGGCCCCATCTCGCCAGAAGGGCCGTCGTGAGCAGGCCGGATATTATCTCCGCCGCTATATGCCTCGGATAGATTCGCGTTCCGCAGAACCGGCACTTGCCCCTCAACGCGATGTAGGAGATTATCGGCACGAGATCGCGCGCGCCAAGGACCTCCCCGCAGGAATCGCACGTGGATCGTGCGACGCCCCACCATTTCTTCCTGGCCACCGTCCTCATCGCCGCCGCGTTGATGAACGACCCCAGGCACGCTCCGCAGACAAACGCCGCGATTCCTGATAGAATATAATATATTTTCACGTTTAGATCCAAACCAAACACCCCTTTGAAAGGAGAGATAATCATGCCGGTAATACAGGTAAACCTGCTCGAAGGACGTTCGCGTGAGGCCAAACGCGCGTTCGCAGCCGCAGTGACGAAGTCGGCCTGCGAATGCTTAGGCGTCAAGCCGACGCAGGTGCGGGTGATCTTCCACGAGGTATCCAAGGGAGACTGGGCCGTGGCTGGAACCCTCTACTCGGACATGGATGAAAAGCCGGGAACTTCATCGTCCGCCTAAAAACTGTAATGCTCCCGAAACCTTCTGTGCTGAGCGAGCCACTGGTCGGGCGCTTCGAGGATCATCCGCTCCACCTCTTTGTTTA
>JAISLO010000118.1 GCA_031290815.1 Synergistaceae bacterium
CTCAGCTTGTCGTCGTCGTTGGAAATCGGTATGATCGCAACCTTCACCGGCGCGATGTTGGGCGGCAGCACCAGTCCGTCATTGTCCGCGTGAGTCATTATGAGCGCTCCTATGAGACGGGTCGAGACGCCCCAGCTTGTCGTCCAGGCGAACTCCGTCTCGCCCTTTTTATTCTGAAACGATATGTCGAAAGCTCGTGAAAAATTCTGTCCCAGGAAGTGACTCGTCCCGGCCTGCAGGGCTTTTTTATCGCCCATCATAGCCTCGCACGAGTACGTGTTCTCGGCGCCGGGAAACCGCTCGTTCATGGATTTCTCACCGTAAATGACTGGAAGGGCGAGGTATTTGCACATTATATCCTGGTAGACGTTCAGCATCCGCAGCGTCTCTTCCTCCGCCTCCTCTTTCGAAGCGTGCGCAGTGTGCCCCTCCTGCCACAGAAATTCAGAGGTGCGCAGGAATAACCTTGGCCGCCGCTCCCATCGCATCACGTTGCACCACTGGTTTATGAGGATGGGAAGGTCCCGCCACGACTGTACCCACTGGCTGTACATATACCCGATGACCGTCTCCGACGTGGGACGAATTACATAGGGCTCCTCCAGCTCGCCTCCGCCGGCGTGGGTGACGACCGCCAGCTCCGGGGAAAATCCCTCGACGTGCTTGGCCTCTCGTTCCATGAAGGAGTTTGGAATCAACAGCGGAAAGTAAGCGTTCTCGTGCCCGGTCTCCTTGAAGGCGCGGTCGAACGCGGCCTGTATGTTCTCCCAAATTCCGTAACCATTGGGGCGAACTACCATGCAACCCCGCACGGGGGCGTTGTCGGCAAGCTCGGCCGCCTTTATCACATCCTGGTACCACTGCGAAAAATTCTTTTCCTTGGGTGTAATGTTCTTTGCCACTCGGATACCTCCATCCTCACGATCTATATCGACAAGTTTATATTATCATTGGCAAAGAAACAACACGCGAAACCAGATCCTCGTACCACAGGAACAAGACACAAAACCACGGCTCACACCCTCGGCGGACAGCGCAGAAGGCTCGAAAAAGCGGTCTCCCAGACGCAAATCCTCAGCGTCACGGAGACCGCGCGGTCATGTCTCTAGGGAGATTGCCCTTACTCTTTGAGCACGCTGTCTATTATGGCTTCTGCCTCGATGCAGGACTTCGACAGGGAACTGAGCGCCGATTTCATCCGGCGTCTTGCCTCGGAGGCAAATCCCTCGTCCTTTATCCCCGGAAGGTTTATCCTCACGTTATACGCTGCGGATTTGCCGGCAGCCTCCGCTATTAGCGCGGCGCAGCCGGCGTCGCTCGCCGTGTTGGAGTTGCCGGCACGCAGGGCCCTCACGGCCAGGGATGCCGTATCAGATGCGAGCTCCAGAACGCGAAGCGGTATCTCCGTTACGGTCACAGACGCGCTCTGAATCGCGGCGGACCTCGCCGCATTCGCCTCGGCCGTTCCCTTAGGCATCTTGATCGCGGCGAGATAAGCATTGAATGACTCTGTGTCGTCGTTCATGAGCTTGACGAACTCGGATCTCAGACCCTCGCTCTCCGAACGGATCACCTCCACGACCGGCCAGTTGTTGCGGTAATTCTCCCTGCCGATCGTGAGGTTGGACACCATGGACACCAGGGCAGTTCCAAGCGCCCCGCAAAGGGCCGCCGTGCTCCCGCCGCCGGGTGCGGGCGAATTTGAAGCCAGATCATCAAGGAACTCCCCAACTTTAAACTCCTCAAACTTCATCTCGTCATCTCCCAATGGAACGCGAAACTCCGGGTTTCCTCTAACCTCTGACCAGGCCAGTCAGAAATTCTTCGTCGGCTATGAATGGCAGGGTGATATGCCCGTCTCCGCGTTTTTTGTTGAACTCCTCGGATGTCTCCATCGCATGTTCATTCCGCGCCCATGCGCGCCTCGCCACGCCGCTGATGACATCCCAGCTCATCGAATCATTGATGATTCCGTCCACCCTCCTGCTGCCGTCTAGGACAAGACCGAAACCGCCGTTTATCGCCTTGCCGGTCCCGACTCCCCCTCCGTTGTGCAGGGCAACGAGGCTCATCCCTCTCGCGCAGTTGCCCGCGAAGCACTGGATCGCCATGTCCGCCATGACGTTGCTTCCGTCCCTTATGTTCGATGTCTCGCGGTATGGCGAGTCAGTCCCGGATACGTCGTGGTGATCCCTGCCGATCATGACTGGGCCGATCTCTCCCCTTCTCACCATCTCGTTGAACTTCAGGGCTATTCTCATGCGCCCTTCCTCATCCTGATAGAGGATCCTGGCCTGCGTGCCCACGACGAGCCTGTTCTCCTCAGCGTCGCGGATCCAGGCCCAGTTGTCGTGGTCCTGAAATCGCCTGTTCGGATCTATGCAGTCCATGGCCGCCCTGTCCGTCTTGCGCAGGTCCTCCGGATCGCGGCTGAGGCAGACCCAGCGAAACGGGCCGTAACCGTAGTCGAATAGCAGCGGCCCCATGATATCCTCGACGTACGACGGAAATATGAATCCATCGTAGGTGTCGGTCCCGTTCTTCGCTATCTCGCGCACGCCGGCGTCGAACACGGCCCTCATGAACGAGTTTCCGTAGTCGAAGAAATAGGTCCCTCTGTCGGCGAGGGCCTTGATGAGCTCGAAGTGTTTTCTCAGTGTCTTATCCACGAGCGAGCGGAACTTGCCGGGATCCTGCGCCAGCATCTTGGTGCGCTCCTCGAACGTCAGGCCCTGAGGACAGTAACCGCCGGAGTAGGCGGCATGACAAGACGTCTGGTCGGACAGCAGCTCGACTTTCTTGCCGTTGTCCAGCGCGTATTGAAGGAGGTCCACTATATTTCCCTCGTAGGCTATGGAGAGGGGCCTGCCATCGGCCATTGCCTCCTCCGCCCACTGGAAAGCCACGGCCATATCCCTTGTTCTCTTCGACACCCAACCCTGGTTGTGGCGGGTGTCGACCCTCGACGGATCGACCTCCGCTATTATCGAAGCGGCTCCCGCTATCTCCGCCGCCTTAGGCTGTGCCCCGCTCATGCCGCCGAGCCCGGATGATATGAAGAGGTGTCCGGCGAGCCCTTTGCCCTTGGGGAGATTGAACCTGCTCCTCCCGGCGTTCAGCAGGGTGTTGTACGTGCCGTGTACGATGCCCTGCGGTCCGATGTACATCCAACCGCCGGCCGTCATCTGCCCGTAGTTGGCGACTCCGAGCGCGGAGGCCCTGGCGAAATCGTCTGGGTTGTCGAACATGCCGATCATGATACCGTTAGTCAGGATCACGCGCGGCGCCGACGGGTTCGACCTGAAGAGCCCTAGTGGGTGGCCCGACTCGAGGACGAGCGTATGGTCCTGTGTCATTGTCTCGAGATATGTCTTGATGAGCCGGTACTGCATCCAGTTCTGACAAACCTGACCGGTCTCCCCGTATGTCACCAGCTCGTAAGGATAGAGCGCGACGTCGAAGTCAAGGTTGTTGTCGATCATCACCTGAAAGGCCCTGCCCTCCGTGCACCTGCCCTTGTAC
>JAISLO010000119.1 GCA_031290815.1 Synergistaceae bacterium
GTATTGTTTAACGACACGGTTGCGAACAACATCCGCATTGGCAAAAACGGCGCGTCCGACGAAGAATTCAGGGAGGCCGCGATCAGGGCGAGGTGCGACGAATTTATACGCGCACTGCCGGATGGTTACGATACAGTCATCGGCGAAAACGGCTCCACGCTCTCAGGCGGCGAACGCCAGCGCGTATCCATCGCTCGCGCTCTTTTGAAGGACTCGCCGATCGTTCTTTTGGACGAGGCGACGGCGAGCCTCGACCCTGAGAACGAGACGCAGATACAGGAAGCGATATCGGCTCTCGTCAAAGGACGCACGGTTATCGTCATAGCGCACAGGCTGCGCACGGTAATGGGAGCGGACAAAATAGCCGTTCTCGAAAATGGCCGGCTAGTCGAGGAAGGAACGGGTGAGGAACTGATAAAACAAAACGGTCTGTTTGCCCGGCTGTACAACATTCAACAGGAAAGCCTCGGCTGGACGGTGAAGAACTGAAGGAAAGGATCGAATAAGCCATTCGTTATACTCACGACCCAAAACATTCACCATGCGATTAGGCTGCTTTGTGCAAGGAGTTTTCGCTTTCTGGCAAATCTATCCGCTCGCGAGTATATGTCTCTTACCGCCATCAACCATATGCGTTCCTCATAATTCAGAAAGGAATCGGACTTTTACGTTGCTATAGAGATACCAGACATTGGAGCCGCTCGCGCGGATGTGATTACTGAGCGCCGGCGCTGCTTTCGCCGCCCGCCTTACCTACGTCTCCGCCTCCGCTCGACGAACCGCCTCCGTCGCCCTGGGAGGACGCCATTTTGCCCCCGCCGTCGGAACCGTTGTGCTTTCTCCGCTCCCTGTCGTTCTCCGCGAGGATGGCGAGCTGTCTCTCCCTCTCGCGTTCAAGTGCAAGGGTTATCTCCCTCCTCAAGGTCCCGAGCGTCTCTTTCTTCAGTGCTCTCGCCTGGATGGCGCCGCAGACGGATTTGCCTCCGTCGTCGGAGCGCATGGCCCTGACGGTTTCGGAGACCTCGTGAAGAAGGGAGGCAGCCGCGTCAAACGCGTAACCGCTCGTCGCCAAGACGGAGTACGTCTTTGCAGCGACATCGGGCGATACCCCTGCCCTCACGGAGTGCATCATGACAGTGGCCGTCTCCTCCAGCCTATTGGCGCCATAAAGCGTGCTCGTAATCCCAAGCGCCGTCCCGAGGGATCTGCCGACCTCCTCCGACTGGCGCAGGAACTCCTCCTCCTCTTCGAGGGAGGATATCTGGACATTTTTAATCATCACAGACCCTATGAACAGATACTGGCGCGCAATCCTCTCCGTCTCCGCGCCGCTCAGCCCGACGTCGGAGAGTGCAGCTCTCATCCCGTCCTCAATAGACCTCTCCACATCGGAGGCCGCCCCGATATCCGGGCTCGCCAAGAGCGACAGTGCGGCTAGAACGGCGGCTAGGATGAGAGATTTCAGGTTTCCTCTCTTGATCATCATCGTTTCACGACCGTCCTCTCGTTTTTGGACCCTAACGATTCCCAATGGCTGGCGACAGCGGACGGCAGACTGCCCGTTCTTATGTCGATATACGCCATGTGTATCGTCAACAGTTCAAGGTTTGTGCGAAGCTCGCCCATCGACTCCACCAGCTCGCGAACCCTCAGCCAGTCTACGCTGTCCTTGCGCAGTTCATCCGCTATCGCCGCCCTGTATCGGCTTATCCCGTCCGTGAACGGCTGTTCGGAATCGACGCTCGTCATATTGGGCGATCCGGGCGCGCGATCCGCCATCCACAAGGAGGGCGTCGCTACAACGACCGGCGACAAATTCCTCACCAGCCTCGCCTGCGTCTGGTATGAACCGGAGAAGTGTCCAAGCAGGAAGAAGAGTACACAGACGCTCAGGCCGGCCATGGCCGGAACAAACCGCCTTATGCCAAGGCGGCCCGACAAGCGTGAGGCGATCTTTCTCCATTTCGGCGTGACCAGAGGCGGCGGAGGGCATGACATGGAGACTACGTACGACGCCACCCTCACTTTGATCTCCCTGTATTCGCCCATCATCTCGCGGCAGCTGCCGCAGACCTTGAGATGTTCGCCCAGCGCCGTCATCTCGTCCGGCGAGCACTCCCCGTCGCACGCCTTGCTGATGAGGAGTTCGTAGTCCTCGCAGGCGGCGCTCCTTTTGTCGGAGGTACTCATGGAAACATTGTCTTCAGAACTCAAAACGCATCACTCGTCCTCTTTATTTTCGTTTTGATCGCCCGCCTTCCTCTCAGCACCAGCTGAGCGAAGGCATCCTCCGTTATGCTCATCGTCCTCGCGGCGTCGGCGTACGAGACGCCGCCGGCCACAAAAAGCAACGCCTCCCTCTGCCTTACGGGAAGCGACGAGAGAAGACGCTCGGCGTCGATCCCCTCGATTACCCCATCTTCCGGTGAGTGCGTGAGACTCTCCGGCATCAACCTTCCCTCGTCCTCCAGCATCTCCGTTATGGATTCGACGCTCTGGAAGCCCAGGAATCCGCCTCGGCTTCTAAAGCGAAGACGAACGAGATTGCCCGCTATCCTGAGGACGAAGGCTCCGAATTTTCCCTGCGCCCTATATGATGGCGCTGATTTGTAGACCTGTATAAAAGTTTCTTGGACGACGTCCTGGGCTTCGTGAAGATCCCTGAGCGATCTCAGGGCAAAGGCCATTATCCTTCTGCACCACAAATCGTACAGCTGGACAAACGAGTCCTCATCTCCCTCCGCTATTTTCATCATCAAAACGTCTTCTTGCATCCCACAGTCCTTTCACTGGCCGAGACACTCATTAAGCATAATGCCGCAACAGGGGAGAAACTTACGCGCATATTGCGGGAATCGCCGGAAATTTGCCCGGTTCACTCATTATATCTTTATTTTGGAAAAAATGAGAGCGATTGGAAAATCGGCGTCACTTTTCGGGCGAATGAAGCATTAAGCTGAGTGTTGCAGATTTACTGTTGTCGGTAATACCGCGGGCGCATAGGGCTGGCACGATCAAAGCTCGCGTCCCGCAAGAACTGGTAAGGTCCCGGTCCGGCGTTCCCGTCGCTCAGGCCCGGGGCCTTTCGCATTTTTCGGGCTCTTGATGTATAATTCTCGGAATCAGTCGGGGAAGCGCCGATTTAAGATAGCCGGAGCGAAGTTCAGCCGCTCTGGAACGCCGGCTTCGCCGCGGGCCGAGTCCTCAACCACAGGGCCTCCGGTTATAAATCGTCCTTCCTAATGATTATTCTCTGGGGGGATCGTTCGAATGAAAAAATATCTTTTGGCAGCCGCGTCTCTCGCGGTGATGATACTATGCGTCACCGAGGCCCTTGCATGGGAGAACAAAGGCGTTATAATGGAAACAGATGTAGAATACTCCGAGGTGAAGGTATCGAAGGGCGGATTGGACGTCAGGCTTGTGAACACGTCCTCGGCGGACGTGAAGATATCGATCCGCGTCATGTTTCGGGACAAGACTGGCAACTCCGTCGGCCACTCCATAATCGGGCTGAGGGAAATACCGGCTGGCGGAGCGGTCGAGATCTCGGGGAACTACCTGACGGGCAACTGGAAGCAGTGCAGGGACGCCCCTCGCATGACGCTCGAAAAGATGACGTACGAGATACTTTATTAGTTCGCGCCGCGCAGGGCACGGTTGGTTTGCGTCAGGGCCCGAACCGAAAAGACGAATTGGAGATGCGCATACAAATGAGCTTCCAGCATAAGAAAAATAACATTAGGGACAAGTATCCTGACATAAACGGAATAGTCGACGCCTTTACCGAGCCTCCGGCTATGGGCCGCGAGCCCAATATACCGCGCCGTATGACCGATATGCCGTCGCTCGCTGAGCTCGAAAAGATGATGAAGCTCCTCAGATCGGTCATCTTTCCCGGTTTTTTCAGCCCGGCCATGTCAAACGACGAGTCGCGGAAGCATCAGCTCGCGTCGAGCTTTGACGAGATATTCCGAACGCTTACTGAGCAGATTCGCCTGGGCATCTGCTTCTCCGACGGAAACTCGGGCGACGAGTATGAGCGCTGTGAGGAAAGCGCCATCGAAATGGCGTGCGGCTTCATGAAGAGGCTTCCGGCCGTCCGTGAACTGCTGGACGGCGACGTCCTCGCGGCATACGAGGGCGACCCGGCGGCAAAGAGCAAGGCAGAGACGATCTTCTGCTATCCGTCGCTGCGCATAATGACCAACCACCGCATCGCCCATGAGCTGCATCGGCTCTCCGTCCCGGTCATCCCCCGCATAATCAGCGAGATGGGCCACTCCGACACGGGCATAGACATCCACCCGGCGGCATCCATCGGCGAGGAGTTTTTCATAGACCACGGCACCGGAGTCGTAATAGGCGAGACGGCCATAATAGGAAATCACTGCAGGCTGTATCAGGGCGTTACGCTCGGCGCTCTGTCGTTCCCGAAGGACCCTGACGGAGTCCTGATCAAGGGGATGCCGAGACACCCCATCCTGGAGGACAACGTCACGGTCTACTCCGGCACCACGATACTCGGGCGCGTGACGATAGGAGCGGGCTCCGTGATAGGTGGCAACGTATGGATAACGGAGGATGTGCCCCCGGGCTCGAAGATCGTCCAGCAGAGATCTGTCGCCCCGTCCGGCGGGGAGGACCTGCTGGGGAAAAAGGGCTGAGCCGCCGGCCTGAAGTAAAAAACGCGGGGCAGAGCCCCGCGTTCCGCAACAGGGACCAGGTCTCCCCTATTTTTGTCACGCCTTTGCCGTGGCCATGAGCAGCTTTATTCTGTTCAGCTGATTTACGTTGCTCACGCTCGCGTCGTAGTCGAGGGCCAGTATGTTGACCCCCTTATAACGGCGTTTCAGTTCCTTCATGACCCCTTTGCCAGTGATGTGGTTCGGCAGACATGCGAAGGGCTGTACGCAGATCACGTTGCGGACGCCGCCCTCTATGAGCGTCATCATCTCGCCTGCGAGCAGCCAGCCCTCTCCGGCCTGATTCGCGCAGGACACCATCGTCTCCGCCGAATCGGCCATGCGGTGGATGCCGTGAATCTCTCCGAATCGCGTCCCGCGAAGCGCATCCAGCATCGGCCGCCTCATGTACTCTATCGCTTCGATGCCGGCGTGCCCCACGATACATGGCAGCAATCCGCCCGAGAGGCGGTTGTGACAGTAGATCGAGTCATGAAAGCAGTACAGCATGAAATTGGCCAGGTCAGGGACGACGGCCTCGCCGCCCTCCGCCTCTATCACGTCGACCAGCCGCTCGTTTGCGTTTGCGTGATACTTTACCAGTATCTCTCCCACGATGCCCACCCTCGGCTTTGGCGAGGGATCGATTGCCAGGTCCGAAAAGTCGCGGACCATGCCGGCGACGTCCCGTTTGAACGCCCTCCAGCTTCCTCTCGTCACGTTTTCCTTGCACCTGCGGACCCACTCTCCGTACAGAGCGTCGGCGCTCCCAGGGGCGGCCTCGTACGGCCTCGTTCGATACAGCAGCCTCATCAGCGCGTCGCCGTAGAGCATCCCGATCACGCTCCTCCACACGACCGGCGCGGGTATGGAAAATCTCTCCGCTCCGACATTGCCCTGCGCGTTGACCGCCAGAACGCGGACATCCTCGAAACCGGCGGCGTCCAGCGCCCTTCTCAGCAGCGGAACGTAGTTGCTGGCCCTGCACGCTCCTCCGGTCTGGGCATAGAGGCAGTCCGTCGTGTCTGGATCGTAATCCCCGCTCCGCAGTGCCTGGATGAACTGTCCGATTACAACCATAGCGGGATAGCAGGCGTCGTTGTTCACGTACTGCAAGCCCAGTTCGACGGCGCTCCGGTTTCCCTCGGGCAGAACCCTGAAATCGAAGCCGGCGTGCCGCATGGCGGTTTCCAAGAACTGGAAGTGATGTGGGGAGAGCGGGGGACAGAGTATCGTTCTGGCCTTGGTTTGAACCCGCCGAGCGGCCTTCGGCAGACGAGCGGTGTCCTCGGATCTGTCGTCTGAGGCTGGAGCGGTCTCGTCTTTCTTCCTCTCGCCCTTCATCCTCACCGACGCGAGCAGTGATCTGATCCTAATTCGCACCGCGCCGTTGTTCTTTCCCTCGTCGATCTTTATCAGAGTGTGCAGCTTGCCGCGGCGCTCCAGGATCGCCGCCGTCTGGTCGGCGCTTATCGCGTCGAGCCCGCAGCCGAACGAGTTTAGCTGCACCATTTGAATATTCTTGAACTCGGGGTGAATCGCCGTCGCAGTGGCCGCCCTGTACAGGCGCGAGTGATAAGCCCACTGATCGACGACGTAGAGTTCGCCGACGCCTCCTACATCGTCCGCCCTGTGGCAGACCGAGTCCTCCGTCAGCACTGCTACTTCGTAGCCGGATATCAGCTCCGGTATGCCGTGATGAACCTCGGGGTCCAGATGGTAAGGGTGTCCGGCGAGGACGATTCCGATGCCGCCTGT
>JAISLO010000120.1 GCA_031290815.1 Synergistaceae bacterium
AATAGGTCCACCGGGCGTTATTGTTCGAGCCTACTATGCTCGTGACTGGCTCACCGGATTGCGCCGTCACCGTTATGTCCGGAATGGACGGGGTATGGCTCTGGCTGTAAGTCATGCTGCCCGATACGCTGCCAGTCGGCGAGTCGCCGTTGAAACCGAGGGAGCCTCCTATGGTCCAACTGCTCGATGTCGTGTAAGTGCTTGAGCCCGTGGTGGTCGTCGGGCTGGTCTTGAGGATGCTCTGCCGCGCGTTGTTCAAAAAAGCGCCGGCCGAATCCTGAAGGTAGTGGTCTGTGTAGTAGTCGTACAGGTAAAAGGCCATGATATGAGTGTATGACCCCCAGTCGTCGTTGGTCCACAGCCCCTTGTACATGTTTCCGCTTATCACGTCGCACTCCTGATCGAAGATGTAGTAATCGTATTTCGCGTTGCCGTCATAGATGGCGTAAATGAAGTAGGTGTCCGTGTAAAGGCTGGTAGGCTTAAAACCGCCCCGATCCCACGGCGCAGGCAAGCTGTTGTTGAAGGTGACGGTCTGGGCCTTGACGAGAGCCAGCACGTCGTCAGTCGTATCCGCCTTCCGCGCCGCCGCCTTCGCGTTCCGCAGCCGGCTTTCCATATTTTTGGGGCCTACGTTGTTGATCCATTCGATAAAATGATCGAGCATCGCCTTGTACTCGTCTTCCGAAGGCGCAAGCACGGGAGGCGCGTCGGGCGTGACGGGCTTTACTTCGCCGGACGTTACTTCTTCCTCTGCTTTGACGGAGGCCAGCGGCTTCGCCGTCGAAACGCCGTTCGCCGGCCCGGTCACGTCATCATAATATCTGCCCTCGCGGTCGCCCAGCACATAGGTGTGAAAGCCCGTCGTCTTGGAATCGACGAAAGCGTAAATGTCGCAGAATCGGTTGCCGCCGTTATCCTCGGCCGCCGAAAGGTGCGCTCCCGTCAACTCGGAAAGTTTATTCATGCCGGCTAAATGCGGCTCCAGCGCCACAATGATCGCGCCTTTATCATAAGCGACCTTGAGCTGCGCCGCCATATCAGCGGTTCCCGCCGCCTCGTCTATGGCGGAAGCGCTGTTCAGGACGATCACTGCCGCGTCCGCGAGCGAAGACACCGGCAGCTTGGATGTCAGGCGATCCTCGAAGGACGCAAAAAGAAGATTGTCGCTATTGATGGTGCCCACCAACACCGCGGGACTGTTCGTGGTTCCTGTTGCGGCCGGGCCCGGATCGATTCCGCCGCCGCTGTCCCCTCCTCCGCCTCCGCAGCCGCCGACGCCCGCCACAAAGGCAAGCATGGCAAAAAGAAACACCAACGACCTGAAACCATTTTTCCACACCACAAAAATTCCCCCTCATTCTTGACTTTTTCAGGCATCATTTCTATATCTTTAATTTTATTAAAACGACGCCAACGAAAGTCAACACTATAATAGCATAAAATCAAAATTCTGCCGTTTTGAATGCAGACCAAATCAGCGTTTCCATAATGCATAATGCGCAGCATATTCAATTCAAAACACTTCAGCGGCAAATAGAAAACAGAATGGCGTATTTTTTTGAATCGGGCTACTCCCGTGAAAGCTGGAACACCGTTTTAATCCCGTGTCTGTCTCTGATCTCCTGAAAACCGTCCTGCCATTTCTCAAGAGGAATCACGCCAGTCACGAGATTTTCTGGCGTGACGGCTCCCTCTTCCATGAGCTTAATCGAAGTTCGCCACGACGAGGGTTTTTGAGTCCTGGAGCCGACGAGGCGCAGCTCCTTCGGGAAGAATGCCCCTGTGTCTATTTCGTTGTATTGCTGCGCGAACAGACCCATCTGCACTATGTCCGCCTGCTTAGCGGCCAATTGCAAAGCCATGTTCAGCGCCTTCACGCTGCCTGAGCACTCTATCACAGGGGAGGGGCCAAGCCCGTCCGTCATCTCTCTTGCCACCTGCGCCAAGTCTTCCTCCTGCTGATTGACCGCCCTGTGTATGCCCAGCTTAATGGCCGTCCGCAGACGCTCCTCGTCAGCCGAGACTCCTGAGAGAATCACTACGGCGCCCTGCGATGCCGCGACCATACCGGCCAGAAAACCTATAGGTCCCGGACCCATTATCAGCACCACGTCCCCATTGGAGATGGACGTTCGTTCAAGACACCCATGAACGCAGCACGCGAGAGGTTCTGTGAGTGCCGCCGACAGGAGGCTCACGCTGTCCGGAAGTTTGTGGACGCTTTGCTCCCTTGCCAGCATATATTCCGCGAAGCTGCCGTTTACCTGCGAGCCTATGCCGGTGCGGTTAGAGCACAGGTTATATTCCTCCCTCTTGCAAAACACGCATTTGCCGCAGATGGTAAACGTCGTCTCGCTGGTCACTCGATCCCCTGGCTTCAGCGAGGCGACTCCGGGGCCCGTCTCGGCCACAACTCCTGAAAACTCGTGCCCAAGCACTACCGGAGGCTTGGTCCCGGCATATAGGCCCTCGTACGAATGCAGATCGGTGGCGCAAATGCCGGAATAAACCACGCGGATTTTCACGAGGCCTTCGCCGGGAACCGGCTCCGGTATATCGACTATTTCGACATTACCGTGCCCGGGTTTCGTCTTCATCAGAGCTTTCATACATTCACACCCTTTATCTGTATACCGCTTTAAACGCGCATAGCGCGCGTTTAAAGCGGTATTCGAAATGGCCGTTTGTGTTCAGGAAGGCTGATTTATCGCCAATCCGCCGCTTCTACCAGACTTTGCCCGCCACCATTGCTTCATAGTAACTATTGTAGCGCTTATAAGCTTCGTCGTATGCGGCGTAGTTCCCTGGATTCGGCTGATATGTCGCGCCGAGCCTTACGACCTTCTTTGCGGCTTCCCTGCAATTTTTATACACTCCGGATCCAACTCCCGCGTACATGGCCGCGCCGAGGCACCCTGTCTCGGCGACGTCCAGTATCTGAACCGGCATTTTGAAGATGTCAGCTAGCATCTGGCACCACATGGGAGACTTCGCTGCGCCGCCGGTCAGCCTCACGCTCGTTATTTTTATGCCTGTCGCGGCGTGTGCGTTGATGGTGTCATATGTCTCATAACTGATGCCCTCCATGACCGCTCTCGCCATGGCGGGTTTTTTGGTCCCAAGCTTCATTCCGATAAAAGAGCCGCGGGCTTTTTCGTTGACCTTCTCCCCGGACCTTCCCTGCAGATACGGAAGGAATGTAACGCCGTCAGCGCCGGGAGGGACGCTCGCTATCTGTACGTTGATGAGCTCGTACGCGTCGGAATGGACGAGTTCAGCCGCAAATTTTTCGTTATCGCAGAATATGTCGCGATACCAGCGATAACTCGACGCCGAAGTATTCGACGCCGCCTCTATTGTGAAGTTGCCCAAACCGGAGTTGTTCTTGACGAACATGTTGACGTTTGGGTCCCTTATCGGCTTGTCTGAAATGGAAAAACACGCGCCATAAGTCCCCATGATGACTATGGACATCCCGCTATCAGTGCCGCCGGAACCAAATGTGCTCGCGGTGCAGTCCATAGCGCCTACGCATATAGGCGTCCCTTCGACGAGCCCCGTTTGTTCCGCCACTTCCTTCGTGACATATCCCGATATGGTTCCGGGCTGAACTATAGTCGCGAGTTTGTCTTCCTTGATTCCAAGGAGATCGAGCATATAAGAGTCCCACTTCTCGTTGTCGACGTCGAAAACCCCGAAGCGGCTGGCCGATGACGAGTCTGTCACATATCCGTCGGCGCCGAACGCCCTCATGAAATAGGTTTGATGATCAACAATTTTCGCCGTTTTCGCGTAAATTTCAGGTTCATTGTGCATCAGCCAAAGAATTTTGGTGGAGCCAAACAGCAGCGTCACGGGGTCTCCTGTGCGTTTATAATATTCTTCTTTGGTGATCTTGCTATAGATGAAGTCCAGCTCGGATTCCCCGCGGAGATCCTGCCACACCAAGAACGGACGAAGGAGATTGCCGTCTTTGTCGACTAAGCCCAACGTAGAACCCTGGGTCGAAAAGCTGATCGCTTGAATATCCTTGGGGTCTATGCCGGATTTGTTGACGGCGCTCTTCGTTGCCGCGAAAAGCGCGGGGACCATGTCTCCCGCGAGCTGCTCGACCCACATTTCTTTTGGATATTGACAAGGGTACTCCCTATAATCAGATCCAAGCAAATTCCCCTCCACGTCGAAAACACATGCTTTGCCGCCAGTCGTACCAGCATCGATGCCAACCAAATACTTGCTCATTAGTTCTTCCTCTCCTTTTTCTTTTGGCGTTTATTCGTACTCGGAGCGAGGGGGTCTGATCCCCTCCTACTTGAACAATTTCGGGCAGGACTGTAAATAATAAATGGAAACGGCACATAACTTGCGGTTTATTGATTATGAATTTAGTCGAAACAATGTAATGGACTATAGTATAAACAAACAGGAGAGGGATGTCAATGATAGTTTTTTTAACGGGTTCTGACTGTCGGTGACAGGTGGTGACAGCTCTTAAAAAGTAACGCCTCGTTATAGCGCCAAGATCATATGAAAAGCACGGCCGTTTCATAAAACGCTGTGAAGTCTTGATATCACTCAAGTGTTTAAATAAACTCACAATTTATCAATTGAGTTATACCAAGGGTTGGTGATTTTTATGAAACAGCCGTGGTATGAAAAGTCCTCAACTTTGACTTCCCATGGAAGAGCATGCTCAAGATCAAGCCTTCTGTTTAAAAGTCGGGTTTATCCAATGTGAAGAAAAGAAATGTCCGACGGAGGCGAGTAATTATCCTTTATCGACCTTGGGTTGAGCCATCTCATGAGGTTGAACACGCTTCCGACCTTATCATTGGTGCCGGATGCTCTGGAGCCGCCGAACGGCTGTTGGCCGACCATCGCCCCGG
>JAISLO010000121.1 GCA_031290815.1 Synergistaceae bacterium
CCAGTTTACTCCGACAAAGGTTGCATTTACTTTGTCCGCCCACCTTTAAGAAAATTTTAACTTACCCTTGACTTTACATGGCTGAGGATCAGCGCCGTGACAGTTTTTCCATTCGGCCCAGGCGGGCCAACACCGCGCCAAATGAAGTATCGACACAAAATACAGATGCGGAAAGACTCAAGCATATTATAATTCAAAAGAATGATATGCGTTATCGTCGTAAACGACTGCGATGATCAGTTGACGTTCCGCGCTCGGCATTCATGAAACGTCTCGTCCACGGGGCGGAGAGCCGGTCGGTCAGCTGAAACGCAAAGGCTGTGAAAAACATGAAATTCAAAGGAATCGCTTCGCAGATCATTTTGTCGGTGGTGCCAGTCATAGCGATTTCAACCGCTCTGTTCATATTGGTGTTGAGCTATGTCATAGACGCGCAGATCAATAGCAGGATCAACGAGACGATGCTCGACAGCCTGGAGGAAGCAAGCCTGAAGATCAGGAGAGAGCTGGACAGGAATGCCGCCATCGCGCAGGTCTTCGCGCTTTACGCTAGGACATGCGGCGTCGATTCGATCGAGCGCGGGGAAATGCGCGATTTCTTGATCGGAATGGTATCCGCCAGCAAGAACACTCTGGGAGGAGGCATATGGTACGCTCCGTTCGCGCTGTATAAGGACAAGTTCTCCTTCGGGCCCTACGTGCACATGATCGACGGAAAACCCGTATTTGAAGAAAACTACGCCAACACCATCGAATACCACAATTCGGAGTGGTATCGCAACGGCTTTCGTTCGAAGGGCGGCGTGGTGTGGTCGGATACGTATTTTGAACCCGTCTCCAAGGCCACGGCGATTACGGCGACCGTTCCCTTCTTTGATGAAATCGGAAGAATGGCCGGGGTCGCAGCAACCGATATGGCGCTGACCGACATCCAAAAATTGGTCAGGTCGATCTCGGTGGGCAAGACCGGAAGAGCGTTTATCATCAATAAAAAGGGAGAGTATATTTCATTCTACGATGACAGCAAAACCGCCGGATATAAAATTCAGGACGACCCGGACAGCGCATTGGCGGAGTTTGGCCGGACCGCTCTTCAGACTGGAGAGGGGACGGCTGTGCTGGACAGGGATACTCACGACCAGCGCGTTTATTATAAAAGGATCGCGGAGACGAATTGGATACTGGCCCTGGCGATAGACAGCGATGAGATAAAATACTCGACGATCAGCATGGTCATGCGCATTGGCGTCGTGCCGCTGATCGGACTGGCGCTGGCCACAGTCAGCATTATATCCGTCGCGAACCGCCTCCGGAGAGTCGTAAACAAGGTGAACAGCTTTGCCGATCTGGCCGCGTCGGGAGACTTCTCCAGGCGGATTGAAATCACTGAGAGCGACGAATTTGGCATCATGGAGGACCGCCTCAACAAGATGATCGAAAACATGAGCGAGATGTACGATCACTCGATGAAAATGGTCGAGATCGCTCAGAACGCGAGCAGGGCCAAGAGCAGCTTCCTATCGAACATGAGTCACGAGATGCGCACTCCCATGAACGCCATAATAGGCATGACCACAATCGCGAGAGCCTCGCGGGACATCGGGAGGAAAGATTACTGCCTCGACAAGATAAACGACGCATCCACTCATCTGCTGGGCGTCATCAACGACGTTCTCGACATGTCTAAGATAGAGGCTAACAAATTCGAGCTGTCATACGGGGAATTTGACTTCGAGAAAGTCCTTCAGAGCGTGGTGAACGTAGTCAATTACCGAGTCGATGAAAAACGGCAGACGCTGGTAGTCCATCTCGACAGAACAATCCCGCGCATCCTCTTGGGCGACGAACAGCGGCTCGCCCAGGTCATAACGAACCTGGTCGGCAACGCCGTGAAATTTACGCCGGAGGGGGGCAGTATCCGCCTGGAAACCCGCCTAATCGCAGAGGAGGACGATATCTGCACGATAGAGATAGAAGTTATAGACTCCGGAATAGGAATCCCCGAGGAACTGCAATCCAAATTGTTTTCGCCCTTCGAGCAGGCCGACGGCGGGATATCGCGTAAATTCGGGGGAACCGGACTGGGGCTCGCCATATCCAAGCGCATCGTCGACATGATGAACGGGGAGATATGGATCGATTCGAAACCGGGGCATGGCTCGAAATTTTCGTTCACGATAAAGGTCAAGCGCGTCTCGGACGAAAGATGGGACTTCTTGAAGCCGGACGTGAACATCGAAAACGTTAAAGTGCTCGTGGTGGACGACGCCGAAGAGATAAGGGACTGCTTCAGGGACATCGTAACCGCGTCGGGCATCGCGTGCGACACCGCGGAGGGCGCCGGCGCCGCTCAAGAGCTGATAACGCGGAACGGGGCGTATGATTTGTACTTCGTCGACTGGAGCATGCCGGACATCGACGGAGTTGAACTCACGCGCTGGATAAAGGATCATGACAAGGACAACTCCATCGTGATCATGATATCGTCCGCGGAATGGAGCACCATCGAACAGGGTGCAAAGGAGGCCGGAGTGAGCAGATTTTTGTCCAAACCGCTTTTCCCGTCCTCTATTTTCGATTGCATAAACGAGTGCCTCGGGGTCGGCGACATCAAGGTGTCGCGCGACATGTCGTCCTCTGAAAGCTATGACTTCGGGGAATACACGGTGCTGGTGGCGGAAGACGTGGGCATTAACAGGGAGATCGTCTCCGCTCTTCTGGAGCCGACGAACCTAACCATCGATTTCGCTGAGAACGGCGCGGAGGCGCTTCAAAAGTTCAGCGAGTCGCCGGGCCGATATGACTTGATCCTCATGGACGTTCAGATGCCGGAGATGGACGGCTGCGAGGCGACGAGGCGGATTCGGGGGCTAGGCGCACCGGAAGCCCTGCGAGTGCCGATCATAGCGATGACCGCCAACGTGTTCCGCGAGGACATCGAAAAATGTCTCGACTGCGGGATGAACGGCCATCTCGGCAAACCTCTGAACTTTGAAGAGGTCTTATCCATGCTCAACAAATATCTGCGGAATGGCTGACGGGCTGGCGTTCAGCTGGCAGTCCCAGCAACGGGCGCGCTCTCTTTTGGAGGGCGGGCCCGGATTTCCCGCATGTCAGGCCGGATCATGACACGAGCGGCTGGGCCTTTATTGCCGGCCCCTATAGATACTTAGGAGGTGTGTAAAAATAAACTTTACAAATTTGGTGAAACTATGTAATATAGGTATAACCTTGACTAAGGTAAGGTAAAAATGGTAAAGTTGAGGCATGAGAGAATATCCGATGACATTCGAAGAATTCACGACAAGATTTGCAACAGAGGAGCAGTG
>JAISLO010000122.1 GCA_031290815.1 Synergistaceae bacterium
GTTCGATCACCCGGCCCACAGGCCGGTTCCAAAAAACCACCGCGCCGGTTTGACCCCAACCCGGCGGCATTAATACAGCTGAAGCCGCGCGGGTGCCGCCGTCAAAAGGCAGGATTCAAACCGGGCACAAGCGCAAAAAACTATGAACTCCCCGCGCGAGCCTCGCCTCCTTGTCCCCAAACCCACGCGTAAAAGCGCCATCGCGCCACCAAAAACGCATGGTTTAGGAATAAAAATTAAGTTCATCTAACAATTTATATTACACCAAAAGGGCCCATCTGTAAAGGTCTCCGCAGGGGAAAAAACTGCGAACGCCGCTAAAAAGCCCGATTATTAAGCCATCGCGACGAACGGATTACGAATGATGCGCTTTGCCCCGCGCAAATCGGCGAAATTTTTCGAATTTGCGCCAATATCGCCGATTTATTAAAAGCCGCAGGGCAAAAAAAGTACGCCGGCACGCATTTATGCCGGCGGTTGGGTTGTCTCGGGCCTGTTGTCTGAGACAACCCTACACGCATAATTTTGATATAATTTAGGAAACGCTGATTAAACCGCCAAAATGGGATTCGGCCATTTTGGCGGGCAGGCCAAATCAGGGTTTAGTCTTTACAATACGAAAAAAGAATGAGGGGGACGATCATCATTCCGAATCCAGCGACACAATATATGAGCGGCAGACCGCATAAGTGGCGGGATGCCGCGTGGAAGCAAGCGCTTGTGGACGGAGCGAGGGAGGCTATCGAATACTTTATGCCTGATCTCGCTTCCGACATGGATACGTCGAGGGAAATTACCGGCATGACAGGGGCGGAACTGCCGGTGGCAGGCTCTGATTCCGACAAGGACATGCTGGTGTCAGATGTTTTCCTGAACATCCCCGTGACAGGCGGGGAAGATTGGAACGTTGTCTGTCTGGCTGAGCAGCAGGACGCGCACGATAACAGTTTTGCCGCCCGCATGTTTGATTCATGGGTCCGGATCAGAGCGTCCCGGCCCGCCGGAAGGACGACGGGGTTCGCCATATACACCGGCGATTCCAAAAACGTGAGCTCTTATGCCGAGTCGTGCTACGGATTGGAGGCGACGCTCAGATTCAGGACGTTTCATCTTCCGAGTTACAGCGTCGAGGAGCTGAGGGAGGACAATCGTCCCTTCGCGCGGGTGATGCACGCTGGGCGGCTGTCGCTTGAAAGCGGGAATGACGCGGCGCTGAGGGAAAAATACGCGTGGGAACTCTTAAACATGACGAGCGGGCAGGGCTATGATAAGAGGCAGAGAAAATTCATCCTCGATTTCGCGGGCAGGATATTCTGGCTGAACGGCCCCGGAATAAGCCGGGATCTAAAGGAGGCGTACGAGATGCAGACAATATCGCTTGAGGAATATTCAAAACGGATCGCCGAAGAAGCGGCAATGATTCAAGGTAAGTTTGAGGGTAAGATTGAGGGCAAGATTGAGGGTAAGTTTGAGGGTAAGATTGAGGTTGCGCGGAAGATGCTTGCTCGGAAGATGCCAATCAACGAAATCATCGACATAACCGGTCTGAACGAGAAAGACATTCTCTCGCTCTAGGATTGCCGATTTATTAAAAGCCGCATGGGCAATAAAAGTACGCCGGCACGCATTTATGCCGGCGGTTTATGGTCCATATGAAAAGACTGATCTAACGCAATGGGTTTAAGGGGTAAAAATTTAAACGGCGCTTCCAAGACAGCCCCGCCGAACGCACCGCGCTATTCCTCCTCGTCGGCCACTTTTTCGGCGGCGTCGATAACCTTCTTGGCTATGTCCGGCGGAACCTCCTCGTAGTGGGAGAACTCCATGGAAAAAGTTCCCCTGCCGGAGGTCAGCGAGCGGAGGATTATGGCGTAACGGAAGAGCTCAGCCTGCGGGCATTGGGCCCTTACGATCTGAAGTTTTCCGGCCGGGTCGATGCCCATTATCCTCCCGCGCCTGCTGTTCAGGTCTCCCATGACGTCGCCCACCGAGTCCTCCGGCACTGTGACGTAGATGTTCATTATAGGCTCTATGAGAATGGGCGAGGCTTCGGCGAAAGCCTTTTTGAACGCCATGGACGCCGCGATCTTGAACGCCATTTCGGAGCTGTCCACGTCGTGATAGGAGCCGTCGAAGATGGCGCAGTTGAAGTCGACTGCCGGATACCCGGCGATCACTCCCTTCAGCGCGGCCTCTCTCAGGCCTTTTTCCGCCGCCGGTATGAAGTTCTTGGGCACGACCCCGCCCACGACCTTATCCTCGAAGGTGATGGCGCTGCCGCGCTCGCGCGGGGAAAGCTCGAAGTGAACGTCGCCGTACTGTCCGCGTCCTCCCGTCTGCTTTTTATATTTCCCCTGTGCTTTCGACGTTTTCTTTATCGTCTCCCTGTACGCCACCTTCGGCACCCTGGTATCCAGGTCCACCTTGTAGCGGTCCTTTATGCGGGAGAGCGCTATATCGAGGTGCATGTCGCCCATGCCCGAGAGGATGGAGTCTCCCGTGTCCGCGTATTTCGCGAACTTGAGCGTCCGGTCCTCCTCCAGGATCTTCCTGATCGCGTTGCCGAGCTTGTCCTCGTCCGCTCTGCTCTTGGGGAAGACCGCGAGGCTGTAGACCGGCTTGGGCAGCTTTATGTCCGGGAAGCGGTTTTCCTGTCCCTTCACGGAGAGAGTGTCTCCGACGGTTGTGCTGTCGAGCTTGGGTATTGCCACGATGTCCCCAGCGATGACCTCCTTCGACTCCGTGCCGTCCTTGCCTCTCATGGTTCTGAACGAGCTTACGCGCTCCTCGGTCCCCTTCGAGACGTTGTAAATCGGCTGATCAGTCGTGAGCTTCCCGGAGAAGACCCGTATAAAAGACAACCTGCCCACATACGGGTCCACCATCACTTTGAAACAGCTCGAGATGAAGGGCGCGTTTATATCCGGCGCTATATCGATCTCCTCGTCCGCCGCGCCCTTGAGAGCTTTGCGGGGGGGCATGTCAACCGGAGAGGGGAAGTACGCGTTCACCGCGTCCATTATCTGGACGATGCCTATGTTTGGAACGCTGGCGCCGGGGATGACGGGGAAGACCAATCTTTCCGCAACCGCTTTTCTCAACGCTTTTTCTATCTCATCGGCGGACAGGTCCTCGCCGTCGAGATAGCGGGTAATCAAATCGTCGTCCGCCTCGACAATCCGCTCTATCAGATCGTCGCGCGCCTTTGCAGCGGCGTCGACCATATCGGGCGGAACAGCGCCCTCCTCGAACGCGTTGGACCCGTCTCCCTTATACGTGTAAGATTTGCCGGTTACGACGTTTACAACGCCCTTGAAGGAGGACTCCCTTCCTATAGGGAGAAAGAGCGGAAGCGCTTTG
Source organism: Synergistaceae bacterium (assembly GCA_031290815.1). Taxonomy (GTDB): domain Bacteria; phylum Synergistota; class Synergistia; order Synergistales; family Synergistaceae; genus JAIRWR01. The sequence continues at coordinate 3,361 of JAISLO010000122.1, forward strand.
TTGGTGAGATTGGCCCTCACGTCGTCCAGCGCCGAG
>JAISLO010000123.1 GCA_031290815.1 Synergistaceae bacterium
GGGAATCTCAGTTGATATAAATATTTCCTGCACTGCTCCTCTGTTGCAAATCTTGTCGTGAATTCTTCGAATGTCATCGGATATTCTCTCATGCCTCAACTTTACCATTTTTACCTTACCTTAGTCAAGGTTATACCTATAAGGAGTCTTTTTATGTCTTCCGCCGAAGCACCCCGCGACGAAGCGCTTCTTGATGCTTCGTCCTGGGCCAATGATGTCAACGACGACGTCGGATGTGCTTCTAGAAAATCCTTTATGTAGGTTCCGTCTGACGCTATCATCTCTTCAAGTTCCAATGGAAGATTTGCCTTGTCTACAAACTCATCCAATTCTTCTTGGGGAAAAGACATGTATCCACGATGACGATACTCTGATTCCTCGCTTTGATCTGGAGTTTCCCTCTTCAGGATCTGGATCAACCGGATTATATGACGAAGAATCTCCCCCGCCTCCCCCGCACCCGCCGCTCGCCAAGGCGAACGCAAACATAATCAATACAAACCACAGCAGCAAACTTCTTCTCTTCACGCAAAACCTCTCCTTATAAAAAATATTTTGAAGCCGCCTAATATCTGCCGCGCCCGGCGGCCATCGGGAAAACCGCCGCGAGTTCCCTCCAGCGTCCGGGCGCGGCGTAACAAACCTATGCCCTCAAAATCACAACCTTGTCCCTCAGTCGGCCCTCACCCCTCAGAAAGCCCGAGACCCCTTTTGCCGCCCAACCAACTCCTTCACCGAAATCCGCTTTCGGATCAGAGCACCTTTCCCGCAAAACAAGCGCCGGAACGCCAACGCCCGTGTGACGCCTCGGCGTCGCATCTCCATGATACGGTCTTCTCTGTTCACAAAATTTCTCCTTTCGGAGGGCGCGCGGCCGCCTCCAGTTGTAATGCCGTCCAAAAATTCGGGCGCGCTTGCGCGCGCCACGGATGTCTGGGGCAAATCTTGAACATGCTGTATGTATTGAAAAATATGGCGCTGCTGAACGAGCGCCGGTATGAGAAAAACGAGGAAGGGTGGAAAGAATTTTTAGAAGAAGAGACCTATGCCTTTGCCTGCCTGCCTGCCTGCCTGCCTGCCTGCCTGCCTGCCTGCCTGCCTGCCTGCCGAAATTATGATGGTATTGGCCGACCGGGAAAGCGCATCAGTAAAAACCACTAGAATCATCATCCTGTCGAGGCGAAATTTTTTACTGATATGACTTCAGCATACGTCGAGGAGTTTTTCAAGGCCGCGCCGCGGCATCGGAAAAAAAGCAATGTTGATTCCATTGATCTGTCAGCATAAATTCTGTGATTCCCCCGCCGCTGAATTTACTCATCGAATGGGCATCCGAAGGCTTTTGCCGCTGCAAGTGATTGTGACTGATGTATAACAAGGAGCATGTCTTTTCGCGCTTTTATTTTTAAAAAAAACACATTGGACTCTTTTCATATGACGAAAATTGTATATAATAGAGTAAGTTGTACTCATTTCAAGTATGAGTGCGATCTTCAAAATCAAAGAATTATGGGGGGAAGTAAATGAAGAAGTTCGTGTGCGACATCTGCGGTTACGTTCACGAGGGCAACGAGCCGCCGGCGGCTTGTCCTCAGTGTAAGGCGCCTGCGTCCAAATTCACCGAGCAAAAGACCGGAGCTTATACCTGGGCCGACGAGCACCGCATCGGCGTGGCGAAGGATGTCGATCCCGAGGTTGTGGAGGGACTCCGCGCCAATTTCACCGGCGAGTGCACGGAGGTTGGCATGTATCTGGCAATGAGCCGTCAGGCGGACAGAGAGGGCTATCCCGAGGTCGCCGAGGCTTACAAGAGGATCGCCTTTGAAGAGGCCGAACATGCGGCTAAATTCGCGGAGCTGCTTGGCGAGGTCGTTTACAGCGATACCAAGAAGAACCTCACTCTCCGGGTAGAGGCGGAGAACGGCGCGACTGCCGGGAAGAAAAAGCTCGCCACGAAAGCGAAAGAGCTCGGGTACGACGCCATTCACGACACGGTGCATGAGATGTGCAAGGACGAGGCGCGTCACGGCTGCGCGTTCGAGGGCCTGCTGAATCGTTACTTCAACAAATAACAGTTGAAAAAAAGGAAGAGCTGATCCGATGCCGAATGCGGTTCCGGCGGTTTGATCAGCACCTCTGAAGTTTTCTGTTTCTTGAGGAGGACTCTCGCCGTCACAAGGGGGAGACCTCCTCTTTATTTGCGCGCCTGACGCATCTGTCCGGGCGGATGCGTTCCTCCCTATGAATATCCGCCAAATCATGATATATAGTATACGGTGCAGGCAATAAAACGACTTGGAGGGAAACAGCATGACGAAGGATGAGTTTGAAACGCTTCTCGTTCACGGAGGGTATAGCGCGGACGAAAAGAGCTATGGCGCTCTCACGACGCCCATATATCAGACGGCGACGTATAGGCAGGGGGAGATAGGCACTCTGCCCGAGTTCGACTACAGCCGCTCGGCAAACCCGACCCGCGGGACGCTCGAACGCCAAATCGCACTGCTGGAGGAAGGAAGCCACGGATATGCTTTCTCGTCTGGCATGGCGGCCATAACGGCAATTTTGCTCCTGTTCGGCAGCGGGGACGAGATTTTGATACCGCGCGATCTGTACGGCGGTTCATACCGGCTCTTGGACGTCCATTTCAAAAACTTCGGACTGACCTGGCGCATCGTGGACACGACGGACGCGGCCCGTTTAGACGATGAGTTCTCGCCGAACACGAAGGCCATATTGCTCGAATCCCCGACAAACCCGCTGCTCAGGGTGAGCGACATAGCGGCGGTGTCGAGCGCAGCTCATCGGCACGGCGCTCTGGTGATCGCGGACAACACGTTCCTGTCCCCGTATCTCCAGCGCCCGCTCACGCTTGGAGCCGATATCGTAGTCCACAGCGCCACGAAGTATATAGGCGGGCATAACGACGTGCTGGCCGGGCTCGTGGCGCTGAAGGACGATGATCTCGCCGAACGCCTTCTCATGATACAAAAATCCTCCGGCGGCGTCCTCGGCCCCTTTGACTCATATCTCCTGATTCGAGGGCTCAAGACACTGGCCCTCCGCATGGACAGGGAGACGCAGAGCGCGACGGAGATAGCCCGATGGCTTCAGGGGCATCCTGGGGCGGACAGGGTTTTTTACCCGGGGCTGGAGGATGACATCGGATACGCCGTAAACGCGAGGCAAGCGGACGGCGCTGGCGGCCTTCTGTCGTTTGAGCTGAGCGAACGGTACTCGCTGCCGGCCTTCTTCGCCGCCCTCAGCGTGATCACCCCCGCCGAGAGCCTGGGCTCGGTCGAGTCCATGGCATGTCACCCAGCGACGATGTCACACGCGTCGGTGCCGCCCGAGACAAGAGCCGAGATGGGCATATCGGACCGCCTGATCAGGCTTGCAATAGGAATAGAGGGCCTGTCCTCGCTCAAAGAGGACTTGGAGCGGGCTTTCGATGCCGCGAGGATCGAACCTTAAATTTTATAGATAAAACAACATCCCCCGCAGAATTGGCGGCGAAATATACCCGAATGGCTGGAGCGCTATACAATGTGGGCTATGCTTCAGACGATTTCTCCAGAGTCACAAAAATTCAGCTCGCCGGTTCCACACGCAACGCGGAGTTGAATAGATTCGACGCTATCATCTTGCATCCGACGGCGGTGATTAGGACGATTTCGGCGTCGCTGAAATTGTCCTTCAGCCTTTTATATATGTCCTCGTTTATATGGTTGGCGTCGCGCGCCAACGCTCGCCCATAGTCTACCAGGACGCGCTCTGTGTCGGTGAAACAAGACTCTTCGAAACCGATCCCTATTTCGTCCAGCAGTTTCGAGTGATATATAGAGCATACCGGACATTCATCCTCGACGGAGATAGCGTAACAGTAAAGGTAAACAGCGCGCTCTCCGACAACCTTGATAAGTTCGTTTCGAATCGGGTAAAACTCCATGGCTGTGAACGACGGCCATGAGTGCAAAAGCGTCCCGACCATGTTCGTCAGCTTGCCGTTTTTTTCGCGATCCTCATATACTTTGAGCGCTTCGCCGCACAGAGAGCTTTTTTTAACGTAGTCCACAATCTTCGACATAACTCATCCCTCACCTATCGTTTCAAATATCGTAATATGGCGCATATACTCTGGGCGTGGCGGCCACGAGCGCCTTGGTGTATTCGTTGAGAGGATGGGAAAAGAGATCCTCCGCGAGGATGCGCTCCTCTACCCGGCCTTCGCGCATCACCAGAATGTCGCGAGACATATCGCTGACGACAGCCAGACTGTGCGATATGAACAGATATGAACAGCCCTTTGTTCTCTGCAGCGATTTCAGCAATTCGACAATCTGCGACTGTATGGTCATATCCAGCGCCGATGTCGGCTCGTCGCATATTATCAACTCGGGGTTTCCGGCAAGCGCCCTCGCGATGCCCACGCGCTGACACTGCCCTCCCGAGAGCTCTCTGGGATACCGCGACAGAATTTCCTCGCCCAATCCTACGTCCGATAATAGAGCGATTGCCCGACGATCCTCGTCTTTCCTTGAAAGGTAGAAATAGAGTCGCAACGGTTCTCTGAGAATGTCCAGCACGCGCATTTTAGGGTTCAGCGCAGAGTATGGGTCCTGATATATATACTGGATTGCCCGCTTGTGCTCCAGACGACGGTTTCCGTGAGTGATATCGATCCCGTTGAACACTACCCTGCCTCCGCTCGGAACTATTATGCCCGAGACGATCTTGCCTATCGTAGTCTTTCCGCTGCCAGACTCTCCCACGATACCCAGAGTCTCTCCGCGTCTCAATGAAAATGAGACGTCATCCACCGCCACAAACGTCCTTCCTCCTTTCAGCCTGTACTCCATGCGGAGCCCGATTGACCGCAATAGGAGTTCCCTCTCCTCGGACATCTAAATTCCGTCGCCGTCGCGACGAGGCGTCAAACGCGGCATGCTGTTCAAAAGGCGTTTCGTGTAGTCGGTTTTGGGCTGTGCGAAGAGCGCCCTCTTCGACGCCTCCTCCTCGACAAGACCGTCTTTAAATACTATCACGCGGTCCGCCGTCATATGCACAACGCCGAGATCGTGAGTTATAAGGACTATCGCGATGCCGCGCTCTTCCCTCAGCCGCATCAGCAACTTCAGGATCTGAGACTGAATGGTCGCGTCGAGGGCTGTCGTCGGTTCGTCCGCTATGAGCAGACGAGCGTCGGATACGAGCGCCATTGCGATCATTATCCTCTGCCGCATCCCGCCGGACAACTGATGAGGATACAGGGGAAGCACCCGAGAGGGGTTTCTCATCTCTACGACATTCAATAACTCCTCAGCCATCGAGGCGAGATCTCCGCGTCCCAGCTCAGGGTGGTGGAGACGCAGCACTTCTCTCATCTGCCTGCCTACGTTGTACACAGGATTCAGCGACGACATGGAATCTTGAAATATCATCGAAATTCGCCATCCGCGGACCTTGCGCAGTAACTCGTAAGGCATCGTCAGCAAATCCGAGCCCTCGAACATTATCCTGCCGCCGGAGTATACCGCGCTATCGGATGGCAGGAGGCGAAGGATTGACTTGGCCATCACGCTCTTGCCGCTGCCAGATTCTCCTACGATACACAAAATCTCGTTGTCTGCGACTTGGAACGATACATCCTTCACGGCTGGTATGAGCCCGTCGTCTCCCTTGAAAGAGACGCTTAGACGCTCTACGGACAGAAGCCGGTCCTTGCCGCGTTCTTCCGTCACAGCGATCTGGCCTCGTCCCAATCGTTCAGCTTCGCTTCCCCGCCGAGGCGATTCCGGACGGCATATCGGTAAGCCTCGGCGGCCAGAACAAGATCGAATATTGGTAAGCCGAATGAATCGAACATTACACGCCGGCCCAGAGACGGGCGAACGGCTGTATTGTCATGCAGAAAGCTCTCCAGCGGAATCACACGCTCGGATATGCCGGGCTCGTCCCGGCACAGGCGAAAGAGCGACTGACTGCTGCCCTCGCGTCCAGCTTCAAAGTCGTCGCAAACGATGCTGTCGAAGGAACGAATGGCTTCCGGCGCGATGTCGTTCATGCCGATGTGAACGTACAACTGGCCGTCGGAAAAGTGTCTCTCGTAGAGGTACGGCTGAGACGCCGAGGTAGCGCCTATAATGATGTGGGCTTGGGATGCCCGCTCCCCAAAATCAACTATTGGTTCAAAGACCGGATTTGATCCATATTCCGCCTCCAGCTTCCGGCAAAGCTCAAATGACCTGGAGCCGCCTTGGCTCCAGACAAAGACCCGCCTCAATCCTGACAGGACTGTCACAGCGGCCCTGATCTGAGATTTCGCCTGATGCCCCGCCCCACAACAGAGCAGGAACTCCGAGTCTGGGCGGGCTAACCGCTTCAGTGCCACGCCTGTGACGCCTCCAGTGCGCGCCGCGCTGATCTCGTACCCGTCGACTAACGCCAACGGCGTTCCTGTGTCCAGGTCGTTGAGAAGGACGAGCGGTTTTGCGTACATGGGCGACGCCTGATTTCTAACATGAGAAGTCCATTTGATGCCGGCCATTCCGAGTCCCTTGTGATAAGCCGGTAATGAGTAAAACGCCCCTCCGTCCGGTCCGTTGGGTTTGAGAAAAACCTCCTTTCCGCATACGGCGTTTCCTGCGGCTTTAGCGCGAAAACATTCTTCCACCAGATCTATCGCCAGTTTCATGCTGGTTACGCCGCTTCGGAACACTGCGTCGTCGTCTATGATTTTCAAGCCGCCAGCCCCTTAACCTAAATTTTCATGCAGCCAGTCGCTGAATATATTAATGCCGACTAGCGTAAACGCTATAGCGGCGCCTGGAATCGCTGACAACCAAGGCGCCGTCATTATATAGTTCCGGCCGTCGTTGATCATGCCTCCCCAGCTCGGGGAGGAGACGTCTATGCCGAGTCCGAGAAAACTGAGCGACGCGGACAGCAGGATCATCCGCGCTATCTGCAATGTCGTCAGTGTTATGACAGTGTGGCTCAGGTTAGGCAGGATGTGTCTGGTAATCACCCTGAAGTTCGACACTCCCATAGCCCTCGCCGCTTCGACAAAATTGCGCTCCCTGAGGGACAGGGTCTCGCTTCTCACCACTCTGGCGAACGATACCCAACCAGTGACCGTAAGCACGAGAATTGTGTTGAACAATGTCGATCCCAGCACCGCTACTATCATTATCGCCATAAGCATCGTCGGAACCGAAAGGTTGATGTCAGCCAGCCTCATTATGATCACCCCGGCGACTCTGCGATAGTAACCGGCCACAACGCCCAACGCGGAGCCGATCATACCGCAGAGGATCGCTGAAACGACGCCTACGAGCAGGGATGTTCTGCCTCCGTACAACAATCTCGATAATACATCCCGCCCGAGCTGATCAGTGCCGAGGAGAGCTATTCCGCCATCGCTCTCAGACGCCGTCATTGGCGGCGCGAGGATGTTCTCCAGATTCTGCGCATAGGGATCGTGGCTGGTGAAGACCGGAGCAAACAGCGTAAGGACAAGCACCGTTATCAGACATCCGCCGCTTATTAAGCCCTTACGCTTGTTTTTGACCCTCGTACGTTTCATCTGTCCGCAATTCTACGAGTCGATCCTGATGCGAGGGTCTATGTACAGATACAGGAGATCCGTCACGAAATTCACGAGTATGTAGACGAGGCTGATCATGAGAACGCTTGTCTGCACGAGCGGAAAGTCTCGGTTCAGTACTCCGGTCATGACGAGCCGCCCCACGCCGGGCCATGAGAACACAGTCTCGGTCACGACCGCTCCCCCCAACAGAGATCCAAATTCAAGGCCGATCACGGTGACGACCGGCAGCATCGCGTTTTTAAGGGCGTGGCGAAAAATGATCTGAGTTTCTGAAAAACCCTGGGCGCGCGCCGAGATTATGTAATTCTCAGACAGCGCGTTCAGGAGAGAAGAGCGGACGGTGCGCGCTATTGGCGCCACGGGGTACGCGGCCAGCGAGATCGCAGGCAGCACTATCGACAGCCACCGTTCGTTGCCAGACGACGGAAATACGTGCCAGCGCAGGGAAAAAGCGAAGATGAGCATAATCCCGATCCAAAACACCGGCATCGATTGTCCGGCCAACACGATCGCGTTGACCGCGTAATCGACCGGCCCGTTTTTCCTGCAAGCCGCCATCGCGCCAAGCGACACTCCGATGACGACCGCTAACACGATCGCTATGGCTGCCAGCAAAATCGTGGCTGGCAGCCGATCGATGAAGAGCTCCAACGCCGGCTGCTTAAAGTAGAGGGATTTACCGAGATCTCCCCTCATGACGCCCTTCAGGTAATCTATGAACTGAACGGACATAGGCCGGTCGAAGCCGAGGAACTCCCGCATTTCGCTCACCCTGGCTTCGCTCGCCTCCGGCGGCAGCATCAAACGGACCGGGTCGCCTGACAATCTGATTATGAAAAATGTAAGCGCCACGGCGCTCAACGCTGTCAGAATTGCCTGAAATCCATTTCTTATTAGAACTCTCCTCGTCTGAACCAATCCTCTTTCGACAAAACCCGGGTTCCCTGGTCAATCCTCGCCATGAGCGCTTTATTCGATCACAAGGACGAAGCCGCGGGTTCAAAGTTTTTTTGCGGCGATTGCCATAGCGTTAAATCAGCGTTTTCTTTATTCCGCTCTTTTTATCGTGCGGAGGGGGAGAGACCCATCCGTCCGTCCCTTCCAATCAAGTTTCTTCGACACGCCATAGTAGGTGTTTTCTTGGTACAAGAATATGCGCGGAGCATCCGCTATGACGCGCTTCTGGATCTCGGCGTAAATCTGTCGTCTACGCTCCTGATCGCTGGAGGAGCGCGATTCGTCCAGGAGCGCATCCACATCTGGGTTGCCGTAAGTGGAGTAGGGCTCTCCAGAGCGGAGCACCGCGAAGATAGCGGCATCGGCGTCCATCGTGTTTGTGCTGCTCCAGCCGAGGGTGTACATTGGAGACTGTTCACCAGTCGGAACGATAGTGCGGTATACGCCGCTCTCCACGTTGTTCACTTTGACCTTGACGCCAACCTGTTTAAGCTGTTCGGCTATCGCCTGCGCGACATCCGTGTTTTTCATGTACCAGTTGACTGTGTCTAGTGTCGCTTCAAAACCGTTGGGGTAACCGGCGTCGGAGAGAAGCTTCCTCGCTTTTTCGGGATCGTAGGAATAACCCTCCGGTTCGCCCGCATAGCCGAAGTCCTTTGGACCTATCAGGCTGTTCGTCGCCACCGCCGCGCCTTGCAGTATGTTTTTTACAATGCCGTCCACGTCGACGGCGTGGTTCAACGCTTGCCGCACCTTGACATTATCGAACGGGCTCACGTTGGTCTTGAAACCGACGTATACGGTGTTGCCGCCGCGCTCGACTACCGATAGTTTGGCCGTGGAGGAATCCTCGATTTGACTCCTGAACTCCGGAGGGACGGCGGTAATGATGTCGGCTTCTCCGTTGATCAGCGCGCTCACCCTGGTTGCGGCCTCCGGTATCGCTTTGAACGTTACTTCCTCGACCTCCGGCTTGTCTCCCCAATAGCTTTCGTTGATAACAAGGGTAACGCTGCTGCCCTTATCCCAGTTTTTCAGTTTATAAGGGCCTGTGCCGACAGGATTCTGAGCGAATTTCTCCTGCCCAACCTCGCCGGCGTACTTGGGGGGTACCACCTCGGTCGGGTAGCGGTTGAAGCGTATTGGAATAAGCGGATCCGGAGCGTTTGTTATCACATGTACGGTCGTGTCGTCGACGGCCTTTACCTCTTTGACGGTCGTGATATAGCTGCGGGTGGGCGCGTTATTGGCCGGATCCAGGACTCTGTCGATGGAATACTTCACGGCCTCGGCGTTGAACGGTTCTCCGTTCGTGAACGTCACGCCTTCTCTCAGTTTGAACTCCCACGTCGTATCGTCCAGTTGCTTCCAGCTTAACGCAAGCCCGGGCTCCAGTTTCTCATCCAGATTCCGTCTGACAAGCGTCTCGAAAATGTTGTCGACGACCTGCGCGCTTTCCGTGAGAAAACCTGGATCAAGTCCGACTATGTCGAACGGACGCGCTATGACTATTTTCAGACCCTTCGCATCTCCGGACGCTGCCTCCGCCGTCCCGAATCGAACCCCGAACGACGCGATCGCCAATACGACGATCAATAACCGAATAAACCTACTTTTCATACGCAAACACCCCTGTTCTGTTTTTTTTATTTCACGCTTTTATATTTTAAGATTCGATTCCTATCATCGCCGCATAAGTTCCCGGCTCGACCAGCGACGCGCTGTGGATCGACAAAACATATCCGTTTTGGATCGGACATCGCATTTCCCAGCGGCTGAAGTCGGCCGCCGAGACGCCGCGCATGATCGAGTCTCCCCTATGAACAACGCTTCGGCAAGGCAAACGCCACAGCAGGAGGCCGCTCTCATCGGCGAAGCGCATATCCACAGCCGAACGAATCCGTATAGCGGTTCCGATTTCGGAGACTCCGCCCGGCAATTCCGGCAACATGAGCAGCCTCTCCAAGACAGCTCTTACGAAATCCACGTGCGCCGATACGTCTGATTCATTCATGCCTACACCGCCGCCGCTCTCGTGCAAAATCGCCCTCAAACCACGCCGCGCCAGCTCGCCGATCAACATGCCGCTATCGGGCGGAGCTCGATATATGAAATCAAGGCGGACGCTTTGCGCTAGTTCCTGAGACCTGTCGTCAGACACCATTGCGAAACGGCACACGTCCAGATATTTCCCGCCGCCGTGCAGATCGAGGAACGTATCCGCGCAGGAGCCGACCATATCGGCATACCACATCGCAAAACGTTTACTGAAACCGCAATGATCATCTCCTTCATCTTTAAAGACACGATTCATATTCACGAAGTCGGCCGGATTAGAGTTTCGTCCCGCGTAAAAGGCGGCTTGGTTTAAAATTGGAACCAACGCCACAGTCCCCATTTCGAGACACGAAAGATCATCCGCGAGGCGCAAACAGGCTGCCATACCATCATACTCGTCACCGTGCAATCCGGCCTGCACCCATACGAGCGGACCGCCACGAGCGCCGGCGACGACCACAGCCGGAATCTCCATCCCTTCAAAAGACAGCCTTAGCCGTAACTTCCCAGGGACAGCGCCCCGCAACGCCGCGCCAAGAGAATTGGAATCTACGACAGTCTTATAACCCTCCATAAGTCATCTCTCCTGCATAAGAGATATAAACATAATAACTATATCATAATACTATGCATTATAATCGCTGTCAACAACTTCAAGCATGCGCCAAATAACCGCAGGTTACTGTACCCGCCTTTTTCGATCGATAAAAGGACGGGCCCAGTTATGAACAGGCAGCTTTATTGGAATATAGAGGCGAATCTGTTTCCGTTTCAAAATGAAATTCAAGGAGACATACGCATCCTACGACAAAGTGGGATTATTGGGGTTGGAGAACAAAAACAAGTTTGAACTCTCCAGAAAAAGAAACTAATCGCCCTGATGACTCGTTGATACCAGACTTGGCTACAATATGAACGGAATCGGGATCACCAGCGACGCTATTACGAACGGGATCATGGTCGCGATGTTTCTGACGAGGATTGCTCGGGATATGTCGGCGGGGAATATTCCGAAGAAGTATCCGGCGTTCTGGCGCAGCGCTCTTGTGAAATAGCCCAGGCCGTTTCCGAGGAGAAGGGCGAATACCGTCTGGGCCGTGTCGAGGTCGCCGTTCGCCAGTGCGCCGCGCGCTAGCGCCAGAGACGCCGATATGCCGGCAAGCGCCGCCGAGGCGACTCCCCAGCCGGCCACGGGGAGCAGGCTCCCGCCAAGCGATTCCTTCAGCAGTCTCTCTATCTCCGGCATTATCAAAAACGCAGATGCGTAGAAGGTCCACGCCACCGGCAGGGTGACTAGCAGCCTCCTGTACCACGAAACGGAATAACTTCGAACCTGACCGCCATGATCGGTCTTCGTGGAATCCGTCTCGCTGCCCCTGGCTTTTACGATTACGAACAAAAAGCGGCCGAAACTGCGCAGTAACAGCGTGAACGCGAATATCCAGCCTGCGGTGCCGGCCATGCCGACGCACAGCGCCAGGGTGGACGGCCAGCGGCGCAGATACGCCGGAAACGACAGCGAGATCGTCCCCCAGATCGCGCCGTCCCTGGTGACGCTTCCCTCCTCGACCCCGCGAGCCAGAAGCGCGGCCGCCACCTTCGACGATCCGACCCCCACGGCCAGGGCTGTACCCAGTATGGGCCCGACGCCGATCGTCGTCAGGACCGGTAAAAACCTCCCGACCGCCATTTCGGCGAGTTTCAGCCGGAATACTAAATCGCCGACGAGGACTCCGATCAGAATGTTGACCGTCATCATAACCTCGCCGGCCAGAAGACTGTGCCAGTTCACCCGTCCTTCTCCGATCCGTAAAACATATCGAGCAGCACGGCGCTCCCCTTCTCTATGCCGAGAAGAGACGGCCGGCTCAAATAGCTCTCGGGGATGAACTCTATCCTGACCGATTTGAGCGCGTCCGACCAGGGTCTCCTCGTGATGTCCTCCATCGTCGCGGCGTTCATCGCGCCCTGCTGCACGAGGTAGATGTCGAGCCCGGACTTTACCGTCTCGATCGTCCTCTCGACTCCCCAAGAGGCCAGCGGACTGCCATCCCTGAGCGGTTTCGCGCCGGATGCCGCGTTGACGCCTCCGGCCAGTTCGATGAGCGAGGCGGCCCATGAATCCGGAGCGCAGGTGCGCAGCTCTTTAGACGTGGCCTCCAGGAACACCCTGGGGCGGACGCCGTCATGCTGGGCGGCCTCATCCCTCACCCCTTCGATTATCTCCCTGAACCTGCGCTTGGCGCTCTCCGGGTCGAGCCCCAATATCTCGGACAACAGCGCAAGATAGTCCTCAAAGCCGTTCCACGAGGGCGGGTCTATCGTGTATACGGCGACCCCGGCGCGTTCGAGGATGATCGCCCTGTTCGGGTCGGCCCTCTCGTTGAGGGAACGGGTGAACACGATGTCTGGTTTGAGCGCTAGAATCGCCTCGGGCGTAACCCGAGAAGGAAGCCTTGACGCGCCGGGCGCGGAATCCAGGTCGTCGTTTTGCGAGACGGCGACGATGGAATCACCCAACCCGAGGGCAATGATATTGTCGGTATGCCCGGGATACAGGGAGACGATGCGCGCCGCCTCAGCCGAACCCAAGAGAACCGCGAACGAACACATCACCGTAAAACACAGGAGAATCATGTTCCGCGCGGATCTCAGCAAGCGCCCATTGTCACGAAAACTCGCGCCGCTTGTGTCATTCACTCTGCAATCGCGTGCCACGCCTTTTCACCCCCGCTGGACATGAAGAGTTCGAACGAAACGTCGTAGAGCCTGCTGAGGATATCCTCGTCAAGCCCGCCGCCTGGGACTATGTCCAAAATCCTCCCCTCCTTTATGACGACCAGGGCGTCTGCGAAACGCGCGGCCAGGTTTATGTCGTGAACGGCGGAGACGACCAGCTTGCCGGAGGAGGAGAGGTCTTTCATTATCGAGAACATCCTCACGGCGTGCTTTATGTCGCTGGCCGAACTGGGCTCATCGAGGAGGAATACCGCCGGATCCTGGGCCAGCAGCATGGCCATGAGCACCCTTCGCATCTCCCCGCCGGAGAGCTTCGACGCCTGCCTGAACAGCAGCGGCTCGACACCCATGACGCGAGCGGCGTTCAGGACAGCCGCCTCGTCATCCTCCGAACGGCCGGAGACGAGGCCGCCGTGAGGGATGCGCCCCAGCCCTATCAAGTCGTGGACGGAGTACGCGATGTCGGCGCCGGAGGTCTGAGGCAGCATTCCAACGATCCGTCCAAGCTCCCTGCGCCTGTAAGTCCCGAGCTCGCGCCCATAGAGCGTGACACTGCCGTCATACCGCAGAAGCCCGCACAGCGTCCGCAGCAAGGTGGTCTTCCCGCTCCCGTTGGGCCCGATGAGGGCGACCAGACGGCCTTGACTCAGGCCCTCCGGACCGCTCGACATGTCCTTCAGCACCTTGCGGCCTCCATAGGAAACAGACAGTCCGCTGAAGCTTATCGCGGGTGCGGGCGCTCGATCCTCCATAGTCACCGGCCGCTCAAAAGTTCGACATCCTGCGGCGGGCAAGCAGCCAGCAGAAAAACGGCGCTCCTATCATGGCCGTTATGACGCCCACAGGCAGTTCGCCGCACAACTGCGCCGCGCCGTCCGCCGCGGCCATGAGCGCCGCCCCTCCCAGGAAGGAGCAGCAGAGAAGCGGCCTGTGCGTCGAACCAGTCAACATGCGCATGACGTGCGGCACGACCAGCCCGACAAATCCTATTATGCCGAAGAAGCTGACAGCGACCGCGCTCGACATGGATACGGCGGAGAGCAGGAGTATTCTCAGGTTTCGCTCGTCCACGCCAAGGGACGCGCCGGCTTCCTCCCCCAGTGAGACGGCGTCCAGGTGGCGGCCGTACAGCCAGGACACGAAGAACGAAAACGCCGCGGCTAGCCAGACCGCGAACGCCGAGAGAGGCGACGAGCCCGAAAATCCGCCCATGAGCCACAGGACTATGGCGCCGATGCGCTCGTCCGCCACCGCCTTGAGGAACGTCACGCCGGCCGACAGAAAAGCGCTCACGATGACCCCGGCCAATATGATATGCACCCTCCCGCCGCCGGCCCTCTCCGCGATCGCATACACTGCGGCCATGGCGGCCAGGGCTCCGATAAAAGCGGCCGGCACCACTGCCATCACGCTGGAGGAGATAACGAGCGCGCCGCCGAAAGCCGCGCCCGAGGCGATGCCCAGCGTATACGGCTCCGCCATGGGATTCAGCAGCAATCCCTGAAGCACTACCCCCGCGACTCCCAGCGACGCTCCGGCCCCGAGGGCGGACAGAAGCCGGGGCAGCCTCACGCTCCGGACGACTATCGCGTCGAGCGACGCCTCGGAATCGAGCGGCAAAAAGGGGTAAAGAAGGGATATTACCCTGTGCGGCGGTATGTCCACGTCCCCGGAGAGCATCCGCCACAGCGAGACGCACACTATGACGAGGAGCAGAGCGGCCTCGATCGCTAGGATGGACATCGCTCGCCTCCTGCGGTACTCGGACGAAATCTCCGGCAGAGATTTCACGCGCGAGTTCCCGGAACCCTGCCGAATGTCCATCCACGCCGTCCGGGGGAAATATTTTTGGCATCCATGTTCAACATACGCAACATCGTCCACCTCGCAAAACTCCTGAGAAGCGCGGACCAAACCAAAAAACGGAACTCCGTCCGTTCCCGCGGTCAATCCTCGACTCTGACTTCTCTAACTTGCGCGAGTATAACATCACAGCGCCGATTTTTCGCATACTCCGGTGAAATGTGCTAAACTCTAAGTGGAATAGCGCCTTGACGCAACACTCCGGGGAAGATGGGGAGGAAGCGGCGGCTGTGTGCCGCGCCTCCCCGCTCGGTGTTCATAGGGGGGTTTTTTTATTGTGGATCCTCGGACAATAGAAGAAACGAGCATGAAGATAATTATGTCCGGACTTGAGGAGCGCGGGCTGCTCGGCTCCATTCCGGAAGACCGAAGGCATGTAGTAATGCGGGTCATTCACAGCACCGCCGACTTCGATTTCGCAAGCTCTCTTGTCTTTGCAGACGACGCGATGGACGCGGCTCACAGGATGCTAGAGTCGTGCCCCGTTATCGTGACCGACACGAACATGATAGCCTCGGGCATAAACGGTGCCGCGCTGTCTGAGGCGGGCGGGACGGTGCGTTGTTACATGTCCGACCCCGACGTGGCCGAAGAGGCCCTGCGCCGGTCGGAGACAAGGGCGTCAGTCAGCATCGAACATGCTGTCAGGGATACTCCCGGCGCGGCGTTCGTGATAGGCAACGCGCCGACGGCCCTGCTGCGCCTGTGCAGGCTCGTCGAGGATGGAGCCGCCTCTCCGTCACTTGTTGTCGGCGTTCCGGTGGGATTCGTCAACGTAATCGAGTCCAAGGAGGCGCTCATGAACCTCGCCGGAGTCCCGCGCATCGTCTCGACCGGACCAAAGGGAGGGAGCACCGTGGCCGCCGCGATAATAAACGCGATCCTCTACGGCTGGCTCGGACGTGAAAGATGACCGCCGCAAGCGGACGCCGCATGGGAATATCGACCGGGACCTGCGCCGCCGGCGCCGCCAAGGCCGCAGCTCTGCGGCTGTTCACCGGCGGATGTCCTCGGAAGGTATCTGTGACTCTGCCGTCAGGAGAGGAGATCTCGCTTGACGTGGAAGAATCGCCAGACGGACGCTGCGGAGTCGTGAAGGACGCCGGCGACGACATAGACGCGACGGACGGCCTCACAGTGATGGCAAGAATCGAGTTGGACGAGCGCGAAGGCGGGATGGCTTTTTCGGCCGGAGAGGGAGTGGGAACGGTGACCCTGCCCGGACTGAAGGTCCCCCCGGGTGAGCCGGCCATAAATCCTGTTCCGAGGACGATGATCGAGTCGTCGGTTCGCGAAGTCGTCGGAGATCGCGCCGCCCGTGTGGAGATATCGGTCCCCGGAGGGGAGAAGGCGGCCGAGCGCACGTTCAACAAGCGGCTGGGCATCGTCGGAGGACTTTCCATACTGGGGACCACCGGAAGGGTGCGCCCCATGGACGAGTCGTCCGTCCTCGAATCCCTCTCTCTGGAGTTGAACACCCACGCCGCGCGCGGCAGGAGCATCGTAATGCTCACGTTCGCCGGCACCGGCGAACGTGCCCTGCGACTCGCCTGGAACCTCCCGGATGGTGTTGTAGTGCAGGCCGCGAACGAAATGGGGTACGCGCTGGACGAGTGCGTCAATCTCGGGATCGGATCGGTCATGATCGCAGGCCATCCCGGAAAGATGCTCAAGATCTCAGCCGGGGGATTCAAGACCAATAATCGCGTCTCCGACGGCAGGATAGAGGCTCTCTGCACACATGCCGCGCTGATCTCAGGCTCACGGGATCTGGTCCGGCGGGTTTACGAGTCGGTAACCACCGAGGCAGCCATGGACATATTGGATGAAAGCCTGAGCGCGGCGGATCTGAGGACGCTGTGGAACTCGCTCGCCGAACGCGCATCGAAGCGCTGCGCCGAACGGTCGTTCGGGGCGCTCGAAGTCGGGGCGGCGTTTGTCCGAAACGACGGAAGAGTCCTCGGGGCAAGCGAAAACGCGGCCCGTCTCATCGAACGGATCAGGAACGTCCCGCTATGACGGCCGCCAAATATCACAGGCTCTCCGTCGTCGGACTGGGCTGCGGTTCCCCTGAGCTTTTGAACGGGCAGGCCCTCGCCGCGCTCAGGCAATCGGAGACGGTCTTCGCCGCCGAGAGGCTGAGCGGGCTGTTGAGCTGGCACTCCGGCGTAATCGGGATGAAGGATATCGCATCGTCGCTCGACGAGATCGAACTGCGCCTCGGGACATGCGACGTCGCGGTCGCGGTGTCCGGCGATCCTGGGATCTTCAGCCTGCTGGGGCTGCTCAAGTCCAGGTTTGGGGAATCCCTGGAGGATTTGAGCGTCGTGCCGGGCATAAGCTCCATGCAATATTTTTTTGCCGAACTCCGCGAGTCGTGGAACGACGCGGCGATCATAAGCGCGCACGGGCGCAGCGTGAGATGCGCCGCGATAATGCGGACCGTGAGCGAGAACCGCAAGACGGTCATATTCTGCGACCTGGTCCGAAACCCCGAGTGGATCTGCGGAATCCTGACCGGATACATGAACGACTTCGCTGGAGAAGACGAGCGCGGAACCATCAGGGTAGCCATCGGGGAGAACCTGTCATGCGAGGGACAGAGGGTCCTCCGCTCGACGGCGGAGGGGATGGCCGAGCTGGTCGAGGCCGAGGGGCCTTTTTCGTTCCCGTCCATCGTTGCCGTGTTCAACGACGCTCCGATCGAACCAGCCGCCGGGCGTCCAAGGGACGCCGACTTCATCCGGTCCGGCGTGCCAATGACCCGCCAGGAGGTCAGGTCCGCTGTGCTGGATGAGCTCGATCTCAGCGGAGATTCGATAGTGTGGGACATAGGATCTGGGAGCGGGTCCGTCGCGGTGGCATGTTCAATGATATGCCGGGGCGGAGAGGCGCACGCCGTGGAGCGTTCGCGTGAGGCTGTCGATCTGATACGTAGGAACAGGAAAAAGTTTCGCTGCTTCAACCTGAACATTCACGAGGGCAGCGCGCCCGATATATTGAATATACTGCCTGAATCACCGGATTCGCCGGCGCGTTCCGGACCTCGGGGCCTGCCGGTCCCGACCCGCGTGTTCGTCGGGGGGAGCGGCGGACGGCTGAGGGACATCCTGACGCAAGTCGCTGGATTTGGGGCCGGAATCAAGGTGGTCGTCTCGGCCGTGACGCTTGAAACCATCGCAGAGGCGTCCGGGATGTTCATGAACTCCGATCTATTTACGGACCCGGAGGTGCTGAGCATATCGGCCGCGAGGTCCCGTCCCCTGGGCGGATCATCGCTCCTCGCCGCTCAAAATCCTGTGATGCTCTGGTCGTCGTACACGACCGGAAAAAAAGACGAAAAGATGTGATGTGAATCGGATGGCTGAAATGGACAGGGCAAGACCTACGGTTTTTTTCATGGGGGCAGGTCCTGGCGCTCCCGACCTTGTCACGCTGAGAGGGCTTGACATGCTGAAGCGGGCTGACGTCATAGTCTACGCCGGCTCGCTCGTGAACCCGAAAATCCTCGAATATTCGAAACAGGGGTGCGAGACGCTTGACAGCGCGTCCATGACGCTGGAGGAGGTCGTGAGCGCTCTTAGCTCCGCCGCCCTCGCCGGAAGGACACCGCTGCGGCTGCACAGCGGAGATCCCTCGCTCTACGGAGCAATCCGAGAGCAGATAGACGCCCTCGCCTCAGCCGGAATCGACAGCGAGGTCATCCCTGGCGTCAGCTCGTTCTCTGCGGCGGCGGCGGCCCTCGGGGCGGAGTACACCCTGCCTGGAGTGAGCCAGACACTCATAATAAGCCGAGCGCCGGGCCGCACTCCGGTTCCGGACCGCGAGTCCCTGACGAGCCTCGCCAGACACCGCTCGTCCCTCGTCCTCTTTCTGTCGAGCGCCTTGATAGATAAAGCGGCTTCCGATCTCATCAGCGGCGGTTATCCCCCGGACACGGCGGCGGCTGTGGTATACAAGGCGTCATGGCCCGATCAGAGGATAATAAAGGGCAGGCTGTCCGGCATTGCTGACGCGGCAAGGCGAGGCGGCGTCGAGCGTACGGCACTGATCCTGGTCGGCGATTTCCTTGACGGACACGGTTATGAACGATCCATGCTGTACGATCCCACGTTCTCCCACGGATATAGAACGGCCGAGCCGGGCACGAGTCAGCCGAGTGACCGCGCACCGAGGGATGAGAACGAGGAAAGCCCGGTCAGGGGGCCTGTGGCGATTATCTCACTGACCGCCGCCGGCCTGAGAACAGCCATGAGGATAAAGGAATCCATCGGGGGAGATGTCTTTGCCCCGGAACGTTACGCCAGTAAGAATGGAGCCGCCTCATTCGGTGGCTCGGTCGTGGATTGGGCCGCAGAGCGCTTTCACTCCGCCGGCTCGATGATCTTCGTGTCGGCGTGCGGAGTCGCGGTCAGGGCCATAGCGCCGCTGCTGCAAGGCAAGACAAGGGACCCGGCCGTCGTCTGTCTCGACGACGAGGGGAAAAACGTGATATCCCTGCTCTCTGGGCATATCGGAGGGGCGAACGGGCTGGCGCTGAGGATAGCGTCGATTACGGGCGGGAACGCGGTCGTAACGACCGCGACCGACGTCCGGGGGATCGAGTCCGTCGACGGATGGTCGGTTAAAAATGACTGCGCCGTGGAAAACCCCGCCGCCATAAAGGAGATATCATCCGCCATGCTGGACGGTCGTCCGGTAGGCGTGGCGATAACGGAGAACACAGATCCCCCGCCGTGGCCAGTGACACTTTGGCTGAGGCCGAGAAATCTCATCCTGGGCATCGGCTCGAAGAGGAATGTGTCGTTCGAGTCGCTTAGTTCATCCGTGTCCGACTTTCTCGACGGCGCCGGGGTGTCGCCCCTCTCGCTGAAGGCCGTCACGTCGATTGATTTGAAGAGCGCGGAGGGAGCAATAGTCGAGTGGTCGAAGGAACGAAACCTGCCGTTTATGACCTTCGGCACGGAGGAGCTTGCCGCTCTGGAGGGACGCTTCTCCGCGTCGGAGAGGGTCCTTCGGGAGACCGGTGTGGACAACGTCTGCGAGCGTTCGGCCATGTTGGCCGCCGAGCGGCTGTCTCCAAATGGCGGGCACGGAGTCCTCTTGAGGAGCAAGACCGTTTACGACGGGCTGACATTGGCGCTCGCCAGAATCAGGACCGCGCGCGGATGAGCGGCGTGGAGAAACCGAGGATATTCGTCATAGGGCTCGGTCCCGGCGGCGGGGACGAGACGACGCCCCGCGCCCTGCGAGCCCTCGAACGATGCGACGTCATAATAGG
This sequence comes from Synergistaceae bacterium, assembly GCA_031290815.1. GTDB lineage: Bacteria > Synergistota > Synergistia > Synergistales > Synergistaceae > JAIRWR01. The sequence goes on from JAISLO010000123.1 coordinate 20,508, forward strand.
TTATTCCGTCTACGCCGAAATGGCGAAGAGGATCCTTCCCGAAAAGGACGTGAGGGCGTTCCCGATGAGGCAGGAGATCGAGCGATGCCGCGCGGCCGTCGAAATCGCGCTCTCCGGTAAGATCGTCGGCGTCGTGTCCGGCGGAGATCCGGGGGTCTATGGGATGGCCGGCGTGATGCTGGAGATAGCCGAGCCGTACGGCGACAGAGTGGACATCGAAATCGTCCCCGGCGTCACGGCGTGCTGTTCGGCCGCGTCCGTCCTGGGCGCTCCCATAGCCCACGATTTCGCCGTAATCAGCCTGAGCGACCTCCTGACGCCGTGGGACGCCATAGAACGGCGCATCGAGCTCGCGTCTGAGGGAGACTTCGTCATCTGCATATACAACCCGTCGAGCGCCAAACGAGCCGATTACCTGCGCAGGGCCTGCGACATAGCCCTCCGGACGAGGAGCGCTGAGACGCCAGCCGCGTGGGTCAGGATGGCTGGCAGGGAGGGCGAGAGCTGCAGGGTTCTCACCCTAGGCGGACTTAGGGACGAACGTCTCGACATGTTCTGCACCGCTTTTATAGGAAACAGCCTTACAAAAGCCTGGGGCGGCAGGATGGTCACGTCTCGGGGGTATAAGCTCTGATGAAGAAACATGACGAGTCGAAGAAAATCCTCCTGATGGGAGGCACAACCGAGGGGCGCGAGCTCTTCGACACCGGCCTGCCGTTCGTCTACTCCACGGCGACGGAGTACGGCGCGGTGCTCGTCGAGGGCGGGGACGACGAGGGCACGGTCATATCGGGGCGGATGGACGGGCCGAGAATGATTGAACTCCTCAAAACCGGCGAATTTGCCGGCGTCATCGACGCCACGCATCCTTACGCATCGGAGGTGAAGCTCAACATACAGCGGGCCTGCGAGACGGCCGGCGTTCCCCTGTTCAGGATACTGAGGCCGGCGACGAGTTTCGGGCCGGAGGACGACGTCATCGTGACGAACTCCTGGGAGGAGGCCGCCAGTTACCTTGAGCGCACGGCTGGAAACGCGCTTCTGACCATAGGCAGCAAGGAACTGCACAACTTCGTGAACATACCCGATTTCAAAACGCGCCTGTACGCGAGGATCCTGCCATTTCCGGAGTCCGAGGCGATCTGTGCGAAGCTCGGTTTTTCGCCGTCGAATATCATCGCCGAGTTCGGGCCGTTCTCAGAGTCGGCCAATCTCTCCCATCTGGAGCGAACACGAGCCGGCATACTGGTCACTAAGGACGGAGGGCAGGAGGGCGGGGTGCCCGAAAAACTCTCCGCCGCCAGAAAACACGGGGCGAAGGTCCTGATGATCGCCAGACCCAGCCCGCGCGATCAGGGGTCCGATATTTCGAGCGGTTCCGCGGCGGACGCGTTGTCGTGGGCCGTCTCGCTTCCGGGGGTCGGGCGCGGGACGTTCGGGCGGTCATCGCGCGTCCGCACCGCTGGGCATACCCGTATAATCCGAGTGGGGAGCAGGGAGAGCATCCTAGCCGTAGCCCAGGCGAAGTCCGTCATGGAGTCGATATCCAGGAGTCATCCGGAGTTCGATCTGGAGCTGGTCACGATGAAGACCAAGGGAGACCGTTTCTCGGCGCTGTTCCCAGCCTCAGGAATGTCCGCAGGGGGGCAGATCGTCAAGGGGATGTTCGTAAAGGAGCTCGAATCGGCGCTCTTGGACGGAAGCATAGATCTAGCGGTGCACAGCCTCAAGGACATGTCCCTCGTGGAGAACCCCGATCTTCCTATAGTCGCGTACACCGAGCGCGAGGACCCGCGCGACGTCATCATAACGCGCGCGGCCGCCGGAGAAGCGTCCCCTCTGGCCAGGGCGCTCGACGGCTTGATTCATAGAAGCGCGGGGCTGTCCTCGGTCGACCTGTCGGGCTTCGTGGCGGGCTGTTCGTCGCCGCGCCGCAGGGTTCAGCTCAGGCGAGCCGCCGGATGCAAGACGAGTCCGGTGAGGGGCAACGTCATAACGAGGCTCGAGCGGCTTGACAGCGGGGAATGGGACTTCGATTTTCTCGTCCTGGCCGCGGCCGGATTGATAAGGCTGGGGATGCGTGACAGGATAGACTATTATTTTCCAGCGGACGAGATCATCCCTGCCGCCGGACAGGGCGTTCTGGCCTGTCAAGGCAGGGCGGGAGAGGATTACGGGTATCTCTCATCCGTAAACGATCCCATCGCTTCCGCCCGCGCCGCGTCCGAACGGGCGTTCGCGTCGGCGACCGGAGGGGGCTGTTCTTCCCCCGTCGCGGCCTATGCGGAGGAAGACGGAGGGGAGATAATTCTGATCGGTCTATACGCCGACGAGGAGAGTGGAATATACTCGAGAGGCAGGATGAGAGGTCCGATCGAGAGGGCTGGGGAACTCGGGGAGAGGCTGGCCGTGAAGATCATGTCGAGTATTGACGATGGCGGGTGCAAAGATGAATGACACTATTCTCGGAATGGTATGGCTCGTAGGCGCAGGTCCGGGTGATCCCGGGCTGATGACGGTCCGTGGGGCCGAGCTGCTTCGCGGCGCGGACGTCATAGTTCATGACAGTCTCATCGGCTATGGCATTATGGAATACTTCCGGCGCGACGCCGGGCTCATATATGTCGGCAAGCGCGCTGGAAATCACTCCGCGGAGCAGAGGGAGATAGAGGAGATACTGACGCGCGAGGCGTCGGCCGGCAAGAGGGTGGTGCGATTGAAGGGCGGCGATCCGTTTCTGTTCGGCAGGGGGGGCGAGGAGATGATCGCCCTCGCCGGAAGAGGGATACGGTGCGAGGTAGTCCCCGGAGTATCGTCCGCCATAGCGGTCCCGTCCCTCGCGGGCATACCGATCACCCACAGAGGCGTCAGCTCCGGGGCGTACATAACGACGGCTCACAGGGCGTCAGGATGTGACGGGCTGGACTACGCGCGCCTGGCTGGGCTGAAAGACACCATCGTCCTCCTGATGAGCTCCGGCGAGATATCGGAGATCTCGAAGCGCCTGATGGAAGCCGGGATGAATCCCGATACCCCAGCCGCGATAATAAGCGGCGGAACCACTGCGGAACAGAGGGAGACCGTCGCCGGTCTGCGGGATCTGGCCGCGAAAGCCGATGGAGGGGTATGTGTTTCTCCCGCCGTAATAGTCGTGGGAAAAGCCGTTGCCGTCAGGGAAGCCATCAACCGCCGAACCTCGCCGCCGCTCAAGGGAAGACGGGTGTGGCTGACCATGGCCGAGCGTGGGGACGGGCAAAATCATCGTCTGCCCTCCCTCCTGCGCGACGCCGGCGCGGAGGTCATCCGGGTTCCGTGCGTCGAGACCAGGCCGCGCGACGTCCCGCTCAAATCTCACGATCTCGGCGGATTTGACTGGTTCGTCTTCAGCAGCCGCGCGGGGGTGGAGAACTTCTTCAGGCAGATGAGGAGGAACGGAGTCGATATACGGACGACGGCCGGCGTCAAGATAGCCGCCGTGGGACCAGCCACGAGGGACGCGCTCGAGGAGAGGGGCCTCGTGGTCGATTTCGTGCCGAGCATCCACGACGGGGAGCACACGGCAGAGGGCATAATCGAAATGGGCGCGGCCCGCGTACTGTTGCTGAGGTGTTTCAGATCCCCATGCTCATGGAAGGGAATACTCGCCGCGCATGGGATAGACGTCGAGGAGATAGGCCTGTACGAGACGGCCGAACGACATTCCCCCGTCCTTGAGCACTGCGCTCCAGGGGATATCGTAGTGTTCGCCAGCGCGTCGGCCGTCAAGGTCTTCAGGAGGCACTTTAAGGGCTGCGCCGAGGGGATAACGGCGGTCTGCATCGGAAAACCGTCGGCTCTTGCGGCTGGAGAAGCCGGGTTCGAGGATATCCTGACGGCTCCCCGCGCCTCGGACGACGCACTGTTCGAGACCATCATAGGCGGCGTCGCGTAATTTTGATGCTGCGCCAGAGATAATGTGAGCTCGGATTTATATTTATAACTCGATAAAACATAATCGGACAACGGGAGGCGTCAGCTATGATCATAAGGCCGAGGAGGCTTCGCCGAAACAAGGCGGTTCGCGCCATGACGTGCGAAACGAGGTTATCAGCATCCATGTTCGTGTACCCCATGTTCGTCAAGGAGGGGCGCGGCATAGAGGAGGAGATACCGGCCATGCCGGGGCAGAGACGGTTCAGCGCGGACCGTCTGCCGTATGCCGTGGAACGGGTGGTCTCCGCTGGAGTGAACGCCGTACTTCTCTTCGGCCTGCCGGAGAAGAAGGACTTCCTCGGCAGCGAGGCGTACAACGACGACGGTGTCATCCCCAAGGCTCTGAATGAGTTGAAACGGCATTTCCCCGAATTGCTCTGCATTACGGACGTATGCCTCTGCGAGTACACGGATCACGGGCACTGCGGGTGTCCGAGGGGCGAGGATGGATACGTGGACAACGACGCTACCCTTCCCCTGCTGGCTAAGGCCGCCTTGAGCCACGCGAGGGCTGGAGCGGACATCGTCGCGCCGTCCGACATGATGGACGGCAGGGTCGAGGCGATACGCGCCGCGCTGGACGAGGGCGGCCACGTGGACACGGCGGTGATGTCATACTCAGTGAAGTACGCGTCGGCGTTCTACGGCCCGTTCAGGGAGGCGGCCGGCTCGACTCCGGCGTTCGGAGACAGGAGGACGTACCAGATGGACCCGCGCAACAGGCGGGAGGCCCTGCGCGAGATCGAACTCGACGTCGAGGAGGGCGCTGACATCGTGATGGTCAAACCAGGGCTTCCTTATCTCGACATACTGAGCACCGTGAAGGACATAAGCCCGGTGCCGGTCGGGGCGTACTGCGTGAGCGGCGAATACTCCATGATAAAGGCCGCGTCGGAGAGGGGCTGGATAGACGAGCGAAGGGTCGTATGCGAGGCGGCGTTCTCCCTCGCGCGCGCCGGAGCGGACATAATCATAACTTATCACGCGCCCGAGCTCGCAGGGTGGCTGTCGAGGGGCGAGATCGAGTTTTGATCTCGGCCCCGGTCTGCGCGATAGTATCCGCCGTGCTCCTCGACGCCGTTCTCGGGGACCCTCCCGCCGCGCCGCACCCGGTCCGGCTGATAGGGGCGCTGATATCGTTCATCGAGGCAAGGATCTATCGGAAGGACAGCAGGCTCAGGGGAGCCATTTTGGCGGTGTCGGTGATCGCGCTCGTTTCCGCTGCCGTTCAGGGGGCGTTCCTCGTTCTATCATACTCGCCGCTGTTGTCCGGCGTCCTCGAGGTATATCTGCTTTATGCCGCGCTTGCCTGGCGTTCGCTAAAGGACGAGTCGCTTCCTGTGGCGATCCTCCTTTGGAGGGGCGACATAAACGGAGGAAGGCGGGCCCTCTCCCGGATAGTCGGCAGGGACACGGACGAGCTGGGCGAGGCCGAGATGGTCAGGGCGACTGTGGAGACTGTGGGCGAGAACGCGATCGACGGGATATTCTCCGTCCTCTTTTACATGACGCTGGGGCTTTTCGCGGGGTATCCGGCGCTGTTCGCCTGGATATTCAAGGCCGTAAGCACGATGGACTCCATGATCGGTTATCGGAACGACCGTTACCTCAGCTTCGGATGGTTCGCGGCCAGGTGCGATGACGCGCTCAACTTCATCCCGGCGAGGCTCGGCACGGTGTTTCTTCTGATAGGCGGGGCGGCCTGCGGGCTGAGGGTTGACGCGAAGACAGCAGCCGGGGTGCTGAGGGACAGGCTGAAACACCCCAGCCCGAACAGCGCGCACGGCGAGAGCGCAATGGCGTGGCTGCTCGGAATATCGCTGGGCGGAGAGAGCAGATACGGAGGCGTGACCGCGCAAAAGCCGGTCATCGGCGCCGGCGGGCGGACGCCGGCGCCCGAGGACATCATAGCATCCCACGGGGTGGTGGACCGCGGCGTCTGTGCGTATGTTCTGGCGCTGGCGGCGGGGGATGTTTTGCTGTCCATGATAACGGGAGGGGGATGAACGATATGATTGACATGAACATGCCGCCGCACGGGGCAAACCCGGACAAGCTCTACCGGTTCTTTGGGATCGAGATGCCGGAGAGGATTCTGGATTTCAGCGTGAACGCGAACGTGTTGGAATGGGATGGCAGTTGGGATTTTCCGATAAAGGACAGGTTGTCGAACTACCCCGACGACGAGTGCCTGCGCGTTCGAGAGCTGATCGCGTCCTCGGAGGGCTGTTCCATAGACAACGTTCTGGTCACGAACGGTTCGAACGAGGGGATTTATCTCATAGCGTCGCACTTCTCCGGCAGGAGGGCGTCGTTCATGGACCCGCTCTACTCGGAATATCGCAGGGCGGCCCACGCTTACGGGGTCATAGAGGTTCAAAGCGACAACAGGCCTGACCTGTTCTTCATCTGCAATCCGTGCAATCCAACGGGGGATTACATCGACGGCCGCGACATGAAAAGGATCGTCAGCTCGCACAGGGAGACGCTGTTTGCCGTCGATGAGGCATACATAGACTTTCTGCGCCGCGATGAGAAAAAACCGCTGCGTCCGGCGGAACACCCCAATCTGATCATACTGAGGTCATTGACGAAGATATATCACCTGAGCGGGGCCAGGATAGGTTATCTGCTGGCGTCCGAGGAGTGGGTCAGGCGGCTCAGGGCCCGTCAGCCCAGTTGGAGCGTAAATTCACTCGCTCAGGCGGCGGCCGTTCGCTTTCTGGAGGACGGGGATTTCGTCCCGAGGACGAGGTCATTCTACGCAGCCGAGACCCCGCGCTTCATGTCGTCGCTCGCCGCCGCAGGGTTCGAGATGGCTCCGTCAAAGACGAATTTTTTCATCATACGTGTCCGGGACGACGCTGAGACGATAGCTGCCCTGCTGAGGAGAGGAATAATAGTCAGGCACACCAGAAACTTCAAGGGGCTCGACGGGAAATGGATCCGCGTCGCCACCCGAACGCCGGAGGACAACGACTGCTTCGTGGAGAGCATCACAGAGGAATCGCGCCGCCGGAGTTGAGATCGCATGGCCCAGCGCCTGTACCGGGAGACAGGAAACGCGACAGCGCGGCTGGGCTGTTACTTTTTATCCCTGCCCACATCCTCGAAATAGCGCAGGATGCCCCTCACGCTGTTTCCGATGAAGATCAGCTCGCGCTCCCTTATGTCCTGGGGCAGGCTCGAATACCCGCTCAGAAGTTCATCCCGGGACAGCAGACTGTCGATGATGGCGTCCTCCGGCTGTTCCCTCATTTGAAAGATATGCGACATCCACTCGTCGAGCTGTTCCTGTGCCTTGGATATCATGGTCTTTGGCGTGTTCGAAACTCCCCAGTGCGCGTAGCAGAATATCTCGTCGCCTCGGACGGCCTGAGCGATCTTCGCGATCGACGCCTGCGCCGTGTCTCCGCCGAATTTCGTCGGCGTCGCCGGCCTGAGGTATGTCTCCCCAAAGGGAGAAGCAACGTGATAATAGATTCCGCCAGCCTCGCCGACGAAAAACAGCCTTTTGTCCCCGAGCGGAGCTATGAAGGATATGTGATGAGGCGAGTGTCCGGGGGTTTCGAAAACCTCGACGCCGGACAGCTTGCTGCACTCCACGAGCCGGGACGGGTCCAGCGGGGACGGCTCTCCGTACATCTCGGCCACGTCTCCAAGGACCTCCAGGGATGACCTCCAGAGTTTGCCGGGATCGATGAGATGTTTCGCGGCCTTTGGGTGAGCGGACACGACTGCGTTTTTATTACGTTCGCAGAACTGCCCGATGCCGCCGGAGTGATCCAGGTGGATATGAGTCAATATGACCAGGTCCACGCCGTCCGTGACGCCGGAGAGTTTATCCAACAGCAGGGGAATCGTGCTCGCGGGCCCAGGATCGACCAGAATCCGCCGCCCCGCAGCATCGATGAAAAACCACGCGGATATGAAATTGCGGAACCCGGTCTTTGGCTGCGGGAGGTCAAACAGGCTCAGTCCCTCCGGCAGTTCGTCGTATACGTAGTCAAACACCCCTGTCATTGGAGTATTTCGCCCTCTGACAACCCAGTGTACTTCATCGCAATCAACCCGGCAGCTTCCTTCACCCAAATCTCCGTCATATTCCACTCCTCCTTGCTTTCATGCGTGAATATTAACTGACATCTCGTCCCCGATCAAGAGAAATTATATTTCGAAATATTTCGAGGACAGCGGCGCAGCCTTGAAAAACGGTCAACGTGAATGGTTGACTTGGAACTAGGTCCCGCGTATAATTTCAACTTAGTGCCGAGGTGGTGGAAATGGTAGACACGCACGTTTGAGGGGCGTGTGGAGTAATCCGTACGAGTTCAAGTCTCGTCCTCGGCACCATTTCTTAAAACAAGACAATCCAAGAAAGTCTAAAAACCCCGTCCAAGACGGTTTTTTTGCTTTGTCGATATCCAAGCCGATATACCTCGATATGCTAAAATAACTCATCTTTCGCACATAGAAAATGGCACTTATGCCTTGATAAACCTACATTGACAACAAGTAAAAAGCAAAATGAGGGATGTTTTGGTGAAATTGACTTACATCCATATTAACGCTGAAATAAAACCTATAAAAAAATATAGCGTGAATTAGTTCAAATTCCCTTAATTACGATTATTAACCTCTCAATTATTAAGTACTTAATACGAGTGACAACTTTCTTAAATAATGATAATATACATCCGATCTTGATTAAATATGCTCAGTAACTTTTGATCCTGCAAAAAGCAGCATTATACATAATCCTAAAACGAAAGGGAGGTTGTAGCGAGCGCCCGTTAGGACGACGGCATGTCCGGACTTGAACGAGTGTGCGGGCGGTCTGTGCGCGGGCAGTGTGAGAAGCGGTTTGTTACTCTGGTTATTTTGCAACACACATCTGGAGGTGACAATAGCAAATGAAGAAAAAAATTTTTATTCTTTTGAGCGTAACGGTTTTTGTAGTTTTGTTTGCCGCTGTTGCGGCGTTTGCCGCCGAAGCCGCCGAACAGGAGATCGACACTACGAAGGCATACATAACCTTGGGCGTTCTGCTTGCGGCAGCCGTGCTCTTCTTCACCGAAGTCGTACCTCTCCCCATTACCGCTGTGCTGGTTCCTGTGGCATTGACCATGACCGGGGTCATAAAAGCCGGTCCGGCCTTCGCCAACTGGGGCGACACAACCGTCATTCTCTTTATGGCCATGTTCATTGTGGGCGAAGCGATATTCAAGACCGGTTTTGCCGACAAGGTCGGAGAGACCACGATGAGGCTCTCCGGAGGAAACCAGTGGAAATTGCTGGTGTTCACCACAATAGTGATCGGCGCGATGTCCTCGGTGTTGTCGAACACGGGAACTGTCGCCGTGACCATGCCGATGGTCATAGCCATGTGCCGCTCGTCGAACATAGCGCCCAGCAAGCTGCTCATACCGGCGGCGTTCGCGTCATCCCTGGGCGGAACCATAACCCTGATAGGAACTCCCCCGAACGGGATAGTGAACGCCATGCTCAAGGCGGCGGCTGAAACGGCCCCCGAGGGAATGATAATCCGTCAATTTGGTTTCTTCGAATTTGGAAAGATGGGCGTGCTCCTGCTGATCATGGGCGTGTTGTATTACGCGTTGATCGGACATCGCTTCCTCATCGACACGTCGAAGCGCGAGAAGGCTACCCGAGAGGTTGAGGACGAGGAGGCTAGCGCCGCGGTCGCCTCCGCGAAGGCCAAGCGCCGCACCGAAAAGATGCTGTATTCAGTCGCGATCTTCATATTCGTCGTCGTGATCATGGTGACGGAGGTCATGCCGCTCCACGTCGCGGCGATGTTCGGCGTCTGTCTCGTGGTCGTCTCGGGATGTCTCACGATGAAGGAAGCTTTCGAGGCTGTGGATTGGCAGACGATATGGCTCTTTGCTGGAATGCTCTCGATGAGCACGGCAATGTCCCAGTCCGGCGCAGCCAAGCTGATAGCTCAGACGATAGTGTCTCAGGTGAGCAGTCCGATTGCCATCCTGGCCGTGGTGTGCCTCATCACGGCGTTGCTGACCAACTTCATGTCCAACACCGCGACCTCCGCGTTGATGGGGCCGCTCGCCATTCCTCTCGCAATATCGACCGGGATAAACCCGATGCCTCTCGCGATGGGTATCGCGCTGTCGGCGTCCTGCTGCTTCCTGACGCCGATCGCCACTCCTCCCAACACGATAGTATTCGGTCCCGGAAACTACAGTTTCGTCGACTACGTGAAGACAGGCTGGCCGCTCCAGCTGATGTCCTTCATAATGTGCGTGGTGCTGATCCCGATATTCTGGCCGCTGTAGAATAAATCCCATACGAAACATCAGCGCCCGGCCGCGGACACAACATGCGGCCGGGCGCTGATTTATACCAATGTGTGCCGGATTTCTGAGGTGAAGGTTATCGGCCTATATCCGTTTCTTTCTGGACGGAACCTTCCCGTTAAATATGATAGCCAACGTTGTACGCTTGTTTCATATCCTTGAAAGCGTTGCCTGGCGTGTCTGCGTCGCCGATAACTATGCAGGAAATTCCCTTGTCTTTCAGAGATTGAGCCACAGAGTTGTCTGGTGTTACTCCTGCGGCGAGGACAACGTTGTCGATATTTTCCATGGTTAGTTTTTGGCCGCCTTTTTCGTATATGACTCTATTGCCTTCAATCGACAACACTTTTGCTCCTGTCACAATGTTCACATTCTTGTGTTTCAGCTCTTCAAAAAGGAAGAAATTCGCGATGGGCTCTCCGTCTTTCGCAACTGTGTCCAACATCTCTAGCACCGTCACTTCCTTCGAATATGTACCAAGGAACGAAGCTGTCTCGCAGCCAACCTGCCCGCCGCCCAATACGACGACATTACGGCCTGCGTCTTTCTTGCCTGACAGGAGTTCCGACGCCAGAACCACTTTGTCGGAGTCTATGCCAGGAATTTTTGGAACGATCGGCTTCGAGCCGGTCGCGACGATGACCGCGTCATATCCTTTCGCGTCATCCGGTGAAAACGCGTGGTTCATCTTCACTTGGATCCCCAATTTTTCCATTTGCCTCTTCTGCCACCAGATCAAGCTGCCAAGTTCATGTTTTGTCGGAGGAATTGCCGCCAGGAGCCATTGGCCGCCCAATGTGTCAGTCTTTTCGAAGAGTGTAACAGCGTGTCCCCTGCGGCGGGCCGCGATCGCCGCTTCCATTCCAGAAACGCCGCCGCCCGCGACGGCGACTTTTTTCAATACTTTGGCCGTGACGGCGGGATACTCCCCTTCATGGCCGGTCAACGGGTTCGCGAGACATTCGATGCCTTTCACCTGGCCCAGGTTTCCCTGGCACCCTTGGCGGCAGCTTATGCACTGAATGATGTCGTCGACGTCGCCTCGTTTTGCCTTATTGGGGAATTCTGGATCCGCCAAAGAACCTCTTCCCATGCCTACTATGTCTGTCTTGCCGCTCGCGATAGCCGCTTCGGCCACAAATGGGTCGACGTACCGCCCAACGCTGATGACTGGAATCGATATGGCGCTTTTAATTTCCCCCGCAAGGTCTGCCGTGAAAGCTTTCGGGCTGTACGGCGTCGGGCAAATGTAGGAAGAAGTCGTATAGTTGCCCAGCGAAACGTTGATGCAATGAATGCCGGCGTTCTCCAGCATCATGGCAAACGCCTTCGTCTCGGCAATAGTCAGACCTCCGATCAGCAGTTCGTCCGCAGACATCCTGAAAAGGACCGGAAAATCCGGTCCGACGAGCGACTTGACTTCGGCTACGATTTCCAGGGCAAATCTGGCGCGATTATAGATATTGCCGCCGTAAGCGTCGCCACGTTTGTTAGAAAAAGGCGAAAGGAACTGCTGAATCAGATAGCCATGAGCGCCATGCAGTTCTACCGCGTCGTATCCCGCTTCTTTGGCCCGTCTCGCGGCTTTGGCGAAGTCGCCGATCACGCCTCTGACCTCAGCAAACGTGAGAGCGTGAGGGATTTCCGCTTCGGTAGGGTCTTTGATGGCGGAAGGAGCAACAATTTGAACCCCGGATATTTCACTTGAAGTTTGTCTGCCAGCATGGATCAACTGCACGGCGACTTTGCCTCCGTGCTTGTGGACAGCGGCTGTGACTCGCTTATGGCCTTCAATAAACCTGTCCTCCCTCAGGGATGAGCAAAACTGAAACCCTGTGCCCTGCTGCGATACCGATGTAGCTTCGTTGATGATCAGGCCCCAGCCGCCTTTCGCGCGCGCTTCCACATAGTCGATATAACGTTCGCTGGTAATGCCGTCCTGTTCGCAGTATACGACCTCCATTGCGACTGTCGATAAACGGTTTTTCAACTCCAAATTGCCGATTTTTATCGTTTGGAACAAATTCTTGAACATCGATTCTTCCTCCCCACTTCTGAAAAATCACATGCAGTGTATGCTCAGTCCGCCGTCGACCAGCATATCCAAGCCGCTGACATAAGAGGCGGCATCGGAAATCAAAAACAACGCGGCTTGAGCCTGCTCTTCGGCCGTTGCGTACCGACCGATAGGGATATTGGCGCTGATGGCATCCATGGCTGCCTTTGGGTTGCTCGGGCTGAGCCCTTTATGGGTCTCATCGTTTATTGGCGTATCAGTGAGGCCGGGAAGCAGACTATTGACGCGAACCCCATACGCCGCGGCTTCCAATGCCGCACATCTGCTCATTGCCAATACGGCGCCCCTTGAAGTGGAGTACTCCAGCGTCTTTGCCATGCCGCGCACCGATAGAAGCGAGGCGGTATTCACAATCGCGCCGTATCCTTGGGCCTTCATGATCCTCAAAGTGTGTTTCAAAACATAGAACGGGCCCAACACATTGTTTTCGATGACTTTTCTGAACTCTTCTGTGGGCATGTCAATTGTCTCGGCCATACAGGAGCCGATCCCAGCGTGATTGAAGCATCCGTCGATGCGACCAAACCTCTTGACAGTGTCTTGAAGCATCTTGATGACGCCATTCTCGTCGCACACATTCAAATGCACTGTCATCAACCGATCCTTCGCATCCTGAAAATTCGCGTCTAATTCGTCCAGTCCTTTTTTTTCCTTGTCCACAGCGGTCACGCCAACAGCGCCGAGCTTGATCGAGAGACTTGCGAAAGCTCGCCCCATACCGCTAGCCGCACCGGTAACAACCAACACTTTGTTGTTCATATCATATAAATCCATATAATCACCTCTTATCAAGCGACGATCAGTCCGCCGTCTATCAGGATCGTGTCTCCGTGGATATAAGAGGATTCGTCGCTGGCGAGAAAGAGAATCAGGCTTGTAGTATCCTCGACAGTGCCGACGCGTCCGGCTGGCGTTCCGTTAATCGCAGTCATGAAATCAGGGTTATTCAACAGATCGGTCACCATACCTGTTTTTATAAGCCCAGGACAGACTGTATTCGCCCGGATGCCATTTTTGCCGAGTTCGGCAGTGATCTGCATCGTCAGCCCGATCACCGCGTGCTTCGAACATGTGTAAGCCGCCCCGCCTCCTCCGCCTTCCACGCCGGCCGCCGAAGCTATATTTACGATGACTCCCTTTTTTCTCTCCAACATTCCAGGAACGGCATATTTGCAGCACATGAATGAACCCTTCACATTCAGGTCGAGAGCATGATCGAACAACTCTTCCGTCTGTTCGCAGAA
>JAISLO010000124.1 GCA_031290815.1 Synergistaceae bacterium
GGGAATCTCAGTTGATATAAATATTTCCTGCACTGCTCCTCTGTTGCAAATCTTGTCGTGAATTCTTCGAATGTCATCGGATATTCTCTCATGCCTCAACTTTACCATTTTTACCTTACATTAGTCAAGGTTATACCTATATACTAAATAATCAAGTTATTTGTCGATAGTTCCTTAGGGAAAATTTTCATGCCAAATTTGGCACGAAAATTTGAAAGTTACTTTTCCAGTTTATCCGGGATAGGTAAAAATATATATTCCCAGTCTGGAACACCCATGTAACTGCGGCTGCAGCGGCTACGACCTCGACGCCGGCAGCGTGACTGTGAAGACGCTGCCGCGTTCCGGCGCGCTTTCTACGTTTATCGTTCCGCTGTGAGCGTCTACTATCGCCTTGACCACGGAGAGGCCGATTCCGTTGCCGCCTGAATCCCGCGCCCTGGACTCGTCAGTGCGGTACAGGTATTCAAAAATGTAGGGCAAATCCTTTTGCGCGATTCCAATGCCGCCGTCTTTGATGGAAAAAACGGCCCGACCGTCCCTCTCGAACGTGTTGACGGATATGTCACCGTCCCTGTCAGTGTACTTGACGGCGTTGGAGACCAGGTTAAAAATCACCTGGCTGAATTTGTCCTCATCGGCAAGGGCTCTGCAGCGGGACTTCTCATGAGACAGGTTTATCCCCTTCTGTTTGGTCAACGAATCGAAACTGAGCAGGATCCGATCGGTCATCTCGGATATGTCGACCGGAGCCACGCTCAAACCGCTCGACTCCTTGACCTGTATCTCGACGAGTTTCTCGATCTCGGATACCATGCGGGACAAACGGAATATCTCGGCCAGCAGGCTTTCCATCCTTTCATTGGTGGGGGGCCACAGACCGTCTATGATCGCCTCGATGTTGGTTTGAAGCGTCGTGAGCGGCGTCCGAAACTCGTGCGAGTATGCGTGAGCCATGCGTTTTTTCAGCATGAACTGAGTTTGGAGGCTCTCGGCCAAGTGATCCACGCTCGACGAAAGCTCGTCGATCTCAGCCGTTCCGGTGGTGATGTTCACTCGTTCGGCATATTCGCCGTCGGATATGCGTTTCGTCCGCTCGGTTACGCGCCTTATCGGACCCGCTATCCTGACTGCCATAAACAGGCCAAACGCGACTGAGGCGAAGAAGAATACGACGGTCGTCACGAGAAACGCCCGCTTGAACCCCTCGACGAACACAGTGTCGCCCTCGTCGTAGTGAATGGGCTTATGATAACCGAGCAGAACATAGCCCAACGGGCTTCCGTCCCGAACGATCTCGTAACGCTTGCGGGCATACGCCCCGCCGAGGTCCGAACAGGCTTCATCCTCCGGCATATTTGCGGAACCGCCGACGTGGGCGCAGCTTTTTTCCTTGTCGAGGCTCGAACAGTAAAGCAGGTTGCCGATGGTATCATATATCATCAAAACTACGCCCTGTTCGGACAGTGAGTCGCCGAAACTCGAAAGGAACGACAGGCGGGCGTCATATTTAATTCCGTCCCCCGCCGTGAAAATCCTGGACACCATCTCCAGGATCTCCTCGTTTTTCATATCCTGCTTGTGCGAAACGTAAACTTGGAACTGGCTTTCGAGGAAATATTTCGATACGAGCAGCATGGCAAGGGAGAGCAGCGCCGCCAACAACACATATGATATTACCAGCTTCGAGTTGAGCTTGAGCTTCATTTCCTGACGCCGAATCTGTAGCCGGCTCCGCGGACGGTTATCACGTACTTTGGGTTCGCCGTGTCATCCTCGATTTTGCCGCGTAAATTTTTGACGTGCGAGTCGATCGTCCGTTCAAAACCGTCGAAGTCTTCCCCAAGGGCCCTGTCGATGAGCTCGTCGCGGGTGAATACCTTGCCGGGATATTTTACCAGGGACGACAGGATTTTAAACTCGCTGGGCGTGAGGCTGACCTCGGTGCCGTTTTTTCTCACCGTCCGCGATTCGAACTCTATTTCAAGCTCGCCGCCGTTCCAGCTCATCGACTTGTACATCGGCGATATGCCGTCGCAGCATCTCCGAAGCAGGCTACGTATCCTCGCTATCAGCTCCCTTGGGCTGAACGGCTTCGTGACATAATCGTCGGCGCCAAGGGCGAAACCGGAGAGTTTGTCGTCCTCTCCGCTCTTCGCGGTCAACATGATTATGGGAATCCGAGATTCAAGCCTTATCTCCCCGCACACCACCTCGCCCGGTACTTTGGGGAGCATCAGGTCCAAGACTATCAGGTCGGGGTTCGTCTCGTAAAAAGCGGCGAGACCGGCTTCGCCGTCCGCAGCGGTTATCACTCCATAGCCCGCGTTCTCCAGGTACGCGCGCAGAGCGGCGGCAATCTTCTCCTCATCCTCGATCACCAGTATCTTTTGAGCCTCGACAGACAAAATTTTTCAGCCCCCGTTCATGACGCGCCCGCATGATCAAAGCGTATGGTTTCTCAAAGCTCTCGCGCCGCTCCTCCAGGCGTGAACGCCCCGCCGCTTGCGGCAGGCTGCGATCACAGCGACTCGATTATTTTTTTCATCTCGTCGCCGGTCATGGTCTCGTTCTCCTGAAGGACCTCAGCGATCTTGTCCAGCGCGTTCCGATGCGATTCCAATATTTTCATGGCGGCGTTTTGCGCTTCCGTAACTATTTCGCGGATTTCCCTGTCGATCGACGCCGACGTCTCCTGCGATATGTCGCTCCTGTTGGATGACGGAGCGGCGAGGTAAGCTCCCTCTGGATTCGAATATCTCACCGGCCCCAGGGTCTTCGACATCCCGAACTCCGTCACCATCCTGCGGGCCAGCATGGTGGCCATCTCCAGGTCGTTGGACGCGCCGGTGGTTGCCAGTCCGAAGACCGTCAGCTCGGCGGCGCGGCCTCCAAGCATGACGGAAAGCCTCGAACGCAGCTCGCTCTCGCTGCGGAGGTAATGATCCTCGGTGGGAAGCTGCATCGTATACCCGAGCGCGCCTTTGGACGTCGGAATTATGCTTATCTTGTGGACGGGGTCGGCGTCCTTCATGCAGTACGCCGTCAGCGCGTGCCCGGTCTCGTGATAAGCGACCTTCTTGCGCACTTCCGGCGATAGCGGTGTCTTCTTCTGAAGACCGGCCACCACTCTCTCGATGGCGGCATCCAAATCGCGGAGGGCCACTTTGTCGGATCCGCGACGGATCGCCAGCAGAGACGCCTCGTTCATGACATTCGCCAATTCGGCGCCTGAGAACCCGGGCGTTATCTTGGATATGCGCTCCAGGTCGCTCTCGTCGGCGAGCGGAACCCCCGCCGCGTGTATCCTCAGTATGCCCAGCCTTCCCTCCTCCGAGGGAAGCGTTACCTGTATCTGCCTGTCGAACCTGCCCGGCCTTACAAGGGCTTGATCCAATATTTCCGGCCTGTTCGTCGCCGCCATTATTATGACTCCGGTGTTTGCCCGAAATCCGTCCATTTCGGCAAGGAGCTGATTCAACGTGTTCTCGCGTTCGCTGTTGCCGCTCATAGCCGCTATGTTAGAGCGCGCCTGTCCGATCGCGTCTATTTCATCTATGAAGACGATGCACGGCGCTTTTTTCTTCGCCTGTTCAAACAGGTCGCGGACCCTGGCGGCCCCGACTCCGACGAACATCTCCACGAAGCTCGATCCGGTAAGCGAGAAGAACGCCACTCCCGCCTCGCCGGCGGTTGCCTTGGCCAGAAGGGTCTTGCCAGTGCCGGGAGGCCCTACCAGGAGAACGCCCTTTGGCAGTTTTGCGCCGAGTTTGTTGAATCGCTCCGGGGACTTGAGGTAATCTATGATCTCTCGAAGCTCGACCTCCGCCTCGCCCGCGCCTCCGACATCCTTGAAATTCACGCCCGTCATCTCGCCGTGTATTTCCTGCGCGTTGTTCTTTCCCAACGAGAGCACGCTGCCCCCCATGCCCATTTTCCTGTACATAAAGTACCAGATGAGGAACAGCGGCAGAAACGCGATTACCCAGCCCATCAGAGCCCTCAGCATTCCCTCGCTCTGTTTGATCTCGGAAAAATCCACTCCTGCCTCTATGAGCCTGTCGACCAGCTTCGTATCGTCGACGCGGACGACGTTGTGTATGAGAGAGGAAGCCTGCTGCTGGGACGCCGGATGCCCCTCCTTCAGCATGAAAATTATCCTGTCCGCTCCGATGCCAACGCTCTTGACCTTCCCGCTCGAAAGGTACCCCAGGAACTCGTTGTAGGGAACCTCCAGCTCCCTCGCTATGTACGGCCTGAAGATCATGTCGTTGAAAATCCATATTATGAATATCGTCAGAACGAAATACGCGACTGAAAACCGTGTCCGCTTCTTCTTAGGCTCCAAAAATCAGACCTCCCACGTTTTCTGTGAAGAATATGAGTATCAGGGAACAAGTTTACCCTTGCCCCCCATTATAGAACAACGGTCTATTTAAGATCGAACGGTCTGAGAAATTTTTCGGCTTCGAATCTCCTGCCCCTGGAGTCCTCCAGCGGGACCTTCGTGTAGACCCAACCCTCCACCTTGGACGGATCTACGCCGGAGTCTATGAGAATTTTAGGATCGACTACGAAGACAATGTCCTTGTCGTTCTTGCTCATATCCTTGGCCCATTCGAACAGAGAGCCGTCCGCCACCGTAACCCCGTAGTGGTCGAGCGCCGCGTGATAACCGACCGCCTCTCTGTCGAGCTTGACTATCTGCTCGAAGGACGACAGTGGAGTAATGTCCCCGTCATATTTGAGCTCTTCCCCGGAGAGCTTTCTGCCGACCATGATCTTGCCCCTGCCGTCAAGCATCCCCTTCATCTCATCTGGAAGTTTCTCCGCGTCCAGGCCGGCGTTGACGAAGGGTTCGGCGTCGAAGCAGAGGAACACGTCGTAATCCCTCATGCCGTTCGATGATTTTCTCCACCAAAAGGCCGCGTTGCCATCCGGGTCCGTCAATACCCACGCACCCATCTCCTCGTCAGACGCAGGCTGGAACTCCAGAGCGCCGAGCATCTCCGAGAACGAGGTCACAGCCGCCTTGCCGACGACGTCGGTGCTGAAGGCCGCCTCGGCGTTTCCAAAAGCTAACGCCGCCAATACTCCGGCAATAACGGCCGGCATGACAAACCCGCAAATAGTCTTCTTAATCATATTGAGATTCCTCCCTCGAAACTTGTGTTTTTTTCGTTTAGCCAGCGTTTCATTGAAGACCGTCCGCCCTGCTGGGCTTGAACCTTCTCAGCCTGAGAGCGTTGGTCAGGACTGAAACGGAGCTGAGCGACATCGCG
>JAISLO010000125.1 GCA_031290815.1 Synergistaceae bacterium
GCTTCAGGTTGGGTTCGCGTTTTCCCTTGGAGCTTCTCACCCAAACGCCAAACAAGTTCAAAGGAGCAATACCAGGAGGACCGCCACCACCACTACCAGCAAGACTATCACTCGTTTTGGCGTACCACACGTTGTTCTGGTCGTCGAAGCTGGGCATCACTCCGTTCGGGTCGAAGGAGACCAGCAGCGCCACCTCGTCACAATTCATTCTGTTCTCTATCTTGGTCAAGGTCAGCCCTGTGATCTTGGCATTATCCACCGACAGATACTTGCCGCCCCCATTCCAAATATTGGCCGACGAGCCGTTGGTTACATTCACGGCATACAGGCGGCTGTTGCCCCTGATCAGCTCCCCGTCCTCTACGCACTCCGCTTCCTTCCCGGTCACCTTTATCTTTTCCTCGATGTAGGTCGCAACGAACAAAACGCCGCTCACGATGACAGGTTTGGTCGTGACATACTCTCTGCCGGCTTGCGTGTCCAACCCGATATACCAGCCGTTTGAATCAGAGGATGCCTGTGAGTCGTTGTTCTTCGCGACTTCCACCCACTCTGAGCCGTACCTGACAAGCGGCATTATTGGGTTGCCATTCGAGTCCGTCGCGTCAGGCTTGAACGCGAATATGAGCTGCGACTTATTGTTCAGCCAGCCGGAATCCCCCTCGGTCGCCTTTGTCAACTGCAGGTCGGCGGTGCCGCCCGCGACCCACACTCTGGAATCCACTTTCGCAAGCGCCATGCCGTGCGGATTCGCGAAGTTCACGGCCTCTCCAGGATTGCTCGTCTGAAGCGTGGCGACCGTCTCTATCTTCCAGCCGTTAACTGCGAGAGGAGTCGAGCCCTTCTCGAACGAAATTCTGAAGATGTTTCCCCTGTTGTCGGCCGCGAAAACCTGCCCTGTCAGGTACGGATCTTTGTCGGAGAGGTGCGGCGCCGGCTCGGTTATCATCATTCCCATGTATGGCCTGTCGCCGCCGACTCCAGTCCCGACGCTTGCGGCGGGTTCGAGGGAGTTCCCGTCGAACGCCCTGAGGACCTTTCCGCTGGACGGATCGATGACCAGAATCACAGCCCCTTCCCCATTCCCACTCAGGTCCGCTCCGCCGGCCATGATTATAAAGTTTTGCATGTTCGACGTCACCCCAAGGACCGGTTTTGGGGAGTTGAAGCCCAACTTGCTGAACTTCCCGTCGGTATCCCCATCCAATCCTGAGGCCGGAACGAGCTCAGGATAATCCGATAATTTGTCCATCGACAGCACATAAGCCTGAGTCTGAGGCTCGCGTTTGGTGGAGTCCTTCTCCCTGTACCACATGAAGCTGGGAGATCCGTGATTGGTGACGTCCATCATATATAGCCCTTTTCCCCCCTTGCCCAGGGCCCCGATGAGATATGTCCCCCACTTGCCGCCCATGTCAAAACGCCGGATCTGCAGCGAGCCGTCGAGAAGATACACAGGGTTCGACCTCAGCGCGCCGCTCCCTCCCTCCTGGGTCGTATTGTTTATCCACTTCAGTTTAGGCTGAGGCGGGGGATCGGGAACTACGACGTTCGTCTTCAGAGTGGCCAGCCGAGACGGCAGAATCACCGGCGGCGGCAGTATGGCCATCTCCTCGTCGCCGTTCTTGGGATCGACCACGTGGAGCACCCCGTCGTTGGTATGGACGTAGATCTTTGGAGCGACGCCGGAATCCCCGCTGACCGACTTCGCCCATTCCTCGTAGCCGGGCAGAGAGTCGACCACGTTCGGTCTGGACACCAGCACGACGCCATTTGCAGGAAGTTCGGCCATCATGCTGCCTCTTGCAAACCTGAGATCGTCGTATCCGTCGTCGCCGTTATCGAATATCGAGTAGTCCCACCCTTGGAACCAATCCATGAGCGGCTCGGCGAAATCGGCGTAATTCTTGAGGTTCCCGGCGCCAGGGCTTCCGATCCTGCCGTCATCGGGTTGGAGCCCGAACCACTTCCAGACGCTGTGGTCCCTGGAGGGCGGCAGAAAAGCCCCTGATGGTCCATTGCTGCCCACCCAGTACCTCAATTTCCGCGCGCCCCTCATACCCGGCTGGGGCGGGAGCGAAGAAGCGTCGCCGGACAGCACGCTCGCCAGGTCCCAGCGCTCATCAAAAATCATATCGCCGTCATTATTCTGCTTGATGTCGTAGCGCTCGAGCTGACCCTCCCACTGGTTGTTGTATCTTATGCGGTATGTCCCTGAGTAAAGGCTGTGGGAGAACTCGCCTTCCTCATAATCGTCGCCCCTGCTCATCTGCGTGTCGTCGATCGCGGTGACCAGCACCGATCCCTTGCCGCTCTGATGCGGCCGAGCTTCCTCGATGGTCTGCAGGGCGTCGCCTATCGCGATGGTCAGCGATTCCACGTTGTCCGCAAAGAAAGGACGGGCGTATGGATTGTCAGGTTGACCAGCTTTCGCCATCTTGGTGACGTTTTCCCTCATCTCCTGGGTATTCCTGCGTTCGGTGGAGCCATCGGGAAATTTTTTCGGATCTGCGACGATGCCCACGACTAGCGTCTTGATGGGGTATTTGAGGTCTCTGACGCGGGGTTCGCAGAGCTTTGTATCGTCCGACCTGCGCGGCATCTCCATGACCTGTTCGTACTCCGCGTAGATTTTGCTGTGGTCCATGACGGCTTCATAACCTGCGCGCTCGTCCTTGCTCCTCGTCACATCAGTAGCGTCGTACAGGCACTTGATCGCGTCGGCGGCTGTGTAAGCGTACCCGTCGCCCTCAGGCTTGACCTCCTGCCCCGACGTTATCAGTATCACCCAGTTGGACTCGTTCACGTTCCTCACGGCGTACGAGACGTCGGCAAGTTTGCTGATATCGGTGCCAGCCACCGACGTCATACCGGCGGGAGGGGAGAAGAAGTCGAATATTGAGCCGGCCGCCTCCCCGCTTCCGGCGTTCGTGCGCATCCTCGTGTCCAGCTCCGGGTTCTCCAACTCGGTGCTGCCCATGAAGTAATTGAGATCCCAATCGCGGTTCACGTCCTTGTATGAGTAAAATATTCCGCCGTCTCTACGCTTTGTGCCAAATCGTAATTCAGCCTTCTTGTAATCCTTGCGGCTCATGGTCAAACCAGGTCTGGGATCGGGATATATTGCCATCGGCAGGAGCCCGACACCGGCCACGCCTATCTCGGGCTCCTTGTAGAATTGGAACTGCTTATTCCTGCCGACAGTGCTGAACGACGCTATGTCGGCCAGGCCGTCTATCCACTGCCTGAACCTGTCGGCGTGAACCATGGTCGTGTCCGCTTTTTTCCACACCGCGTTGTAATCGCGTATCGGCAGCCAGAGCGAGCCTCTGTGCTCCATCCTGTACACCAGCTCGGCCTCGTTTTTGTCCGCCGTACTCCTGTTGGAGGTCCGGAGGTTGGAGTAATTTGTCTCGACGGTCTGAAGCCCCCACATGGGATAATACACGCCTTGAAGAGCAGTGAAACCCCTTACATGTCCTGATACAGCCTGTATGGATGTGCCTTCTTTAAATTCCCCTCTGCTCTCATTTGATGCAGATTTCCTCAGCCATGATCTGCCGAAAGGTTCTACTTTGAATACGCCGTGGAAGTCAAGGCGGTCGGTCAGTCCGCGACCGGGGTTATTCTTCCCTGAGTGGTGCTGGGGCGAGTAATCGGTTACCTCTCCCGAGAAATTTATCGGCGACAGAAATGTCGTGGCAAGACCAAACCTCAGGTTCTCGAAAAGCCCCTTGTTCTCGAGGAGGTTCCATAGTACGAGTTTTGTCTGATACATCCTGCTGTCGTTGGGGACGAGCTGTTTTTCGATCTCGTCAGCCGGTGTCGATGAAGGCGGTCCCGACTTCCACCAAGCGGGGTTTTTGAATACCAGCGCGTATGGGAAAGCGTTCCCGCTGGCGGCCGCCTTTTTATATTCGTTGTTATCGCCCTGCCCATAGGCGACATTGGGATATCCGTTATACGCGTCGTCATGGGCGGCGTCAGTGTTCCGACCATCTCCCTTCCATACGTTCCAATTGGAACTGCTTACCTGGAGATCATATAAACTGCTGCCACTGGTGTATTCTGGAGGATGTTTCGCGTTGCCGGGAAAAGAGAATTCCGCCTTCTTGCTGGTGCTGGTATCATACGACATCAGCAATGGATCGATCTGGTTTTGATAAGCCCCTTTCAGCGCCGTTACTCTATTCGGATATTTCGCCGTGAAGGGGAAGTAATATCTGTTCTTGTTTTCCTCGATGTCTCCTTCGACGGAGCCGGTGCTTATAAAATTGTTGCCGGCATCTCGTTCTCGGCCGTAGAGGTTGCGCTCCATGGTGACGTTTCCCTTGTGCCACGCGGTCGGAAGCGCACCCATGCCATAGGTAGACCCGGCCATCATGTTTATTACGTCGGTGATCTCGTGTCCGTACACGCTTTTGGTGGCTGGCCAGTTTGCGGATTCTCCTTCAGTTTCTGTCCATGTGTGCGCCAACACCACCGTCGGCATGACCGACTTTGGCGTAAAGCTCATCGGAATAGTCGAGTCTATCATGAAGAGGACGTTTGACTTCGACTTTTCCCCTTCCAGGTCCGACTCCTCCATGGCCACGTCCGCCTTTAGAACGGCCCTTATATTAACGTTGCCGGAATCGTCCGCCGCCAGCGCTGCGCCGCCGACGGGAACCGACAGTCCCCACAAGAACATGGCCAGCGAGAACGACGCAACCGTTCTCCTCCATAACAATATGCCAGACCTGATCATATATTTTGCCACCCTTCCGATTTTTAGCCATATCAAAATACGTTTTGAAGCACCTCGTCAAATTTCACAAAAGTTTTCTG
The DNA here is from genome assembly GCA_031290815.1 of Synergistaceae bacterium. Classification (GTDB taxonomy): domain Bacteria; phylum Synergistota; class Synergistia; order Synergistales; family Synergistaceae; genus JAIRWR01. The sequence continues at coordinate 4,828 of JAISLO010000125.1, forward strand.
TCCTCAAATCTATTCAACTATTCAATCTATTCAAGATATCGCATTTCCAACCCACCTTTTCAAATACCATCATTAAAAGCCGCAAAAATACTAATAATTCGTCAAATGCCTACCCTGAAAACGTTAATAAATCGGTGATCCAGCTTAGGATTAACGCGATTCGGACGGAGAAGGCGGGACTGAGGTTTTTTATCTGCTATCTTTACTAAATTTATTTTAAGACTACAAATTTTTCCCTAAACGAGTTATAATCTACGGAACGCTTCACGTCTGAGGGTAGATTCGCGGATTCTTTTATGCGTCGTTTACGTATAGTGCCTTTATAAGATTGAAAGGAGTGATCGTTGAAATGAGTGATCATGGCCGCGCAAGAAGGAAGAGGGGGTTTTCCCTGGTGATCGTCCTTGGGATCGCGATTGCTGGCATGTCTTTGCTTGGGGGCATGATGTACACGATCCAGTCCTTTTCAGGGGCGGCTCGTGTCGCCGTCTCTGACGGAGTCATCTACAACATCTTGCAGGACGGTGTCGAAAGGGGCAAGGCAAGGCTCAAGGAGCTCATGCACAACACGAACCCCCCGCCGCTCTGGACGGACAAGCCAGGGGTCAATCACGACGATCCCATTTCATCTGTGGAGGACCTGCTTCTGGTGAGTGGAAATGTTCCATCGCCTAACCTCAATCCGAATGAATTCGGCGGCAAAACGGGCAGTGTTAAGGTAGAAATATTCGACATGCAATACGACACAACGAAAGTCACCATCTCGAATCCGGAGGAGCTCGCGAAGCTGCCGCCAAGCTACATCTTGTCGGCGGGCGGCCCCCTTGTGACAAGCGGGTCTTCATTGGATCCCGGAAAAAGCAAAGGCAGCGGCGGAGGCCCCCCACCTCAATGCGGCGTTTACCTCATACGAGCGACGCTCGAGATCGACGGCAGAGAGGAAAAGGTTCTCGAAACTTCCGTCATACAGAGCAATCTTTTATGAATGATTTAAAAGAGTTGGAGGTCATGCAGATGAAAAAAAAGAACAGAGCCTGGCTCGTCGTGTGGGCGGCGCTCGCGGTCGTCGTGCTGGGAGCGGTCGCCGCGTCG
>JAISLO010000126.1 GCA_031290815.1 Synergistaceae bacterium
TACCACCACCTCCGAGACTTTTTTCATTATACATCAGCATGCCAACTAAAACTACACCCCATTAACCAATGAAATTAAAAATAATGCGCGAAATACATATTGGGTTTTCCGTAATCTGAGCATCAGGTCGTCTCAGTAGGATGTATCCGGTTTAACAGGCGTATGAACGAGCAAAATCCCGAAAATTGTAAACTATAACTATGATATAGGTTGACAATATTTCCTTCCCGTTGTATTGTCTCGCCGTAAGCATAAAGGAGGAATTTGCGATGGAAGCTGTTTCGCATAGGCTGTCTACATCGGAATGGGGCGGGTGCTGGGTCCGACGGGGGGGGGGGTACATAATCGCTTACATAGGCTGCGCGTTTGTAACAGGCTTGATCATCGAGCGTTTCGGCAAGTCGTTCGCGGCGCTGATGGCGGCTATGTACGCCGGCTGGGCGGTGGTTTATGTTCTCGGCACCTTATGGTACATGTACCTCGCGCGGGTTGGCCTTGTTCCGGCATTGCTCGTATGCGTCGTACCGTTTTTGCTGGGTGACGCCGTCAAAACTGTTTTATGCGCTACGCTCATCAATCGGCTAAGTGAAAGAGGGTTGTTAAGAGATGAACTTTGATTATGAGAACCCATCACGGCAGGATGCTTTATCCATCCTCGATCTGCCGGATGAGGAGCTTCCTGAACTGCTGGAAAAAGTATATGCCATCAGGAAAAAGCACAAGGGGAATATGGTCAATATTCACCTCCTGACGAGCGCACGCAGCGGAGACTGTTCGCAGAACTGCGCTTATTGCGCTCAATCCCATGACTCCAAGGCGGATATCGATAAATACAGGCTCATATCATACGACAAACTGCTCCAGGACGGCTACGCAGTCAGTGAAAAAAACCTAGCGCGGCATTGTATCGGGCTGAGCGGCATACGGTTCAGCGACCTCGAGATAAACGAGCTCTCGAGCGAGATCAAGAAACTCAGAGACAAAACTCAAACCCCAATATGCTGTTCCATAGGCTTCCTGACGCCCGAACAAGCGCTAAAACTCAAAGACGCCGGAGTCGGCAGGATCAACCACAACTTGAACACCAGCCGGAATCATTACCCAAATATCTGCACCACTCATACTTATCAGCAGAGAATAGCGAATATAAAAATGCTGCAAGGCGTGGGATTTGAAATCTGTTGCGGCGGCATCGTCGGCCTCGGGGAGAGCAAGGCGGATGTCGCGGATATGCTCCTTGAAATACGCGCGATCAACCCACAGGCCGTGCCTATCAACTTCCTGCTGCCGATTGAGGGAACAGCCCTGTCGAACGCCGATATATCACGCCTGACCCCTGAATATTGCCTTAAAGTGTTGTGCCTCGCCCGGCTCATGACTCCCAAAGCGGACATACGATGCGCGGCGGGGAGGGAAGTATATCTAAAGGGAAAGGAAAAGTGGATGTTCTACGCAGCAGACTCCATTTTTGCCTCGGGCTATTTGACCGCCGAGGGACAGAGCATCGATGATACAATAAAAATGGTGACCGAAGCCGGATTCCAATATTGCGTCGAAAGCGCTTGATACCGAACCGTGCGTCCGACATTGCACAGCAAATCGGGTAGGAGGCCGCTCATTGTTTGGGCGGCCGTCCTCCCACACTACAGTATGTACGGCCCCTTATACGGCGGTTCGACAACTTAAGTGCTGCCTGCACAGAGCGTCTTCACGTCCAGTCCTCGCTATACCCCGCACTCCCCTGTTACCTTCGGGTTCCACCCTATCCTCACAGAGGCAGCCCGCTTATTTGCGGTATTCTGCTATCATCTCATAGTAATCCAGCATAAACCCTGTCAGCTATACTCGAAACCGCTGTAGATCGAAGTTCAAGCCGCCTAAGACGTAGATTTTTCTTGCTTTGATGATGATTTAAGTTATCCGCGTCTGCCGAATGCGGGATGTTGATAGCTTGCCTCTCATTTGGTACTATGTCACTGTATTTTTAACCGTTTTTGCTTGAACGATTATTTATGGAGGGATTTGATGTGAGTCCGATGGGCAAGTATGACTTTGATACGCCGATTTGCAGGAGGGGTACGAACTGTTCGAAGTGGGATGGCGCGGCTAGAGTGTTCGGCAGGGAGGGATTGCTGCCGTTCTGGGTGGCGGATATGGATTTCAGGTCCGCTCCAGAGATAATAGAAGCGCTGCGTGAAAAGGTCGAGTTCGGCGTCTTCGGATACCCGATAATGACCGGCGAAGCTCGGGCCGCAGTGGCCGGCTGGGAGAGACGCAGGCATGGATGGGACGTCGACGCCGGCGACGTGGCCTTCGTGCCGGGGGTGGTGACGGGGCTGTCCGCCGCAGTGCGCGCCTTCACCGAACCAGGCGACGGAGTGATAATCCAGACGCCGGTGTACGCGCCTTTCTTCCGAGTGGTCTCAGACAACGGCAGAGTCGTGATCGAGAACCCCCTCATGGAGACGGAGGAGAGGTTTACGATGGACTTCGATAACCTGGAGCGCGTGATCGAGTCCAATAAAAACGCGAGAGCCATGATACTCTGCAGCCCGCACAACCCTGTGGCTAGGGTGTGGAGCGAGGAAGAACTCTCCAGGCTTTCCGGCATCTGCGCGTCTCGCGGAATTATGATCATCGACGACGAGATACACCAGGACCTGGTATACAGCGACGCCCGACATATTCCGATCGCCTCCTTGTCGAAGGACTTGTCGCCGCTGGTCATAACCCTGGTCGCGCCGAGCAAGACGTTCAACATCGCCGGGCTCCACGCTTCGGCCTGGATAGCATCGGACCGCGCGGTCGCCGCTAAAATGAGGCGAGAGCTTGGAATGATCGACTCCGACAGCCTCAATCTCATGTCTTTGACGGCTCTAGAGGCCGCGTATTCCAAGGGAGAGCCGTGGCTCGACGAGGCCCTGGCGTATCTCGAGGCGAACCGCGATTTCATGGAGGCTTTTCTGTCGGAGAAGATGCCCAGGGTCAAGATGAAACACCCGGAGGGGACCTTTATATTCTGGCTCGACTTCAGGGAATATGGATTGCGCGGCGACGAGCTTCAGCGCGTGCTCGTAGAGGATGCCGGCGTCGCGCTCAACAGAGGGACCGATTTTGGGAAGAGCGGCGACGGTTTCGCGCGTCTCAATATCGGCTGCCCAAGGCGGAGCCTGGAGGAAGGGCTTTGCAAGATCGAGCGAGCTTTTGCTAAATTTTAATTTTGACGGAGACGACGGGAGGAAGCGATTTGAAAAAGGAAGAGGCTGAGCGGTTCTGCAGGTTTTTGGTCGACGGCAGGACCTACAACGGCACGGTTCGCGGAAACATGGTGGATATCGTCGAAGGGGATATGTTCGGCGGATTTTCGGGGATGAGGATGAGTTACCCTGCCGACATGATAAAAATCCTCACGCCCTTCACGCCGACCAAGATATGGTGCGTCGGACAAAACTACGTCGGACACGTCAAGGAGCTGAACAACCAACTGCCCTCTGACCCGGTCATATTCAGCAAGCCGCTCACCTCGCTCGCTGGCTGCGGGGATCCGGTCAGAATACCGGAGTGGGCCGGCAGGATCGACTACGAGGGCGAGCTCGCCGCCGTAATAGGCCGCAGATGCAAGAAGGTGTCGGAGGACGAGGCCCTAGCGTACGTCAGGGGCTACTCGTGCTTCAACGACGTGACCGCCAGGGAGCTTCAGGTCAAAGACGGCCAGTGGACGCGGTCGAAGGGCTTCGACACGTTCGCGCCGTTCGGACCGTACGTTCTGCTGACGGATACGATGCCGAGCGACGCCCGGATAACGACGAGGCTCAACGGAAACGTCGTGCAGAAGGAGTTGTTTACAAACATGGTCTTTTCGGTCGCCCGTATAATATCGCACATCAGCAGGTTCGCCACTCTGGAGCCCGGCGACGTGATCGCGACCGGGACGCCGGAGGGCATAGGCCGCGTATGTCCGGGCGACAGGGTTGAAGTCGAGATCGACTACATCGGGACATTGACAAACCCGTTCATCTCGGAGCCGTAGATCACGATGCCCGGCGGAGATTTCGGCGAAACGCCCTCCGTCCGCCGCCCGCTCGGGTCTCTATCGAAATAATGCTCAAACTGAGCTGTTACTCCAAAATCCATGAATTGAAGAGGATCGTTTGCGAAAAGGTTGAATCGTCAGCCAGGAGCAAGAAGATCTTCATGGTCCCCTCCATGTCGAGCGCCGAACCGCTCGCCGATATGCTCCGAGGCCCGGGGGAATGGTTCGGAGACGGTCCGGAGATATGGAGCTGGGCGGAGATGTACGCGCGCCTCTCGCCGGAGAGGAAGCGCCGCAGGGGGATAGACCTTCCGGACAGCAGGCTCGTCTTGGCTTACATCCTTGGCGGCGTCATGTCGAACATAGAATCCAGGGGAAAGAGGGTCCCGCCAGGCGTTCGGAGGCGAGGCTTCCCCGATGTCCTGAGCTCAGCCGTGAGGGAGCTTCTGCTCGAGGACGTAGAGCCGGATAAACTGCTTTTCGACGACGCCGCGCCATCCATGAACGACCTCGTTCTGCCGCATGAACTGCTTTACGGGGTCTACGGCGACTACCTGATCTACCTGGAGGAGAACGGCCTGGCGGATAACTCGCAGATGCCATCCCTCACCAGAGAGGCGATCACGGCGGCTTGTCCCGAGTATTTGAACGACAGCGCTCTTTACTGGATCGGATTTCTGTCCTTCACCGGCGCTCAACTGAGGCTTATAAAGACCATGAGCGGACTCGGTGAAACTTGGGGCGTCGGCTTCGACATGGAGTTCCTCTCGCCCCACTCCGGCATGGAGGGTTTCCGCGACGCTTCCGAGCAGCTTGGATTGGTTTGCGAAAACCGATTCGAACGGGGCGGGAGCATCGCGCGAATGACGTCCTCAAACACGGCCTGCGAGTACGACGGTGTCGCCGATGAGATAGCCGGTCTCCTGGACGGAAACGGCCGGCTGAGCGATATCATGAGCGGGATGGCATACATGGGAGGACAATTCCAGGACAGAGAGAACTCTGACGGCATCGGTTCGCCAGATTTTGCGTACGACATCGGCATAATGGTCGATCCGTCCCGAATACCGCTGATGGAGGCGGCACTCAGGAGGCATGGCATACCCTTTCAGTCGCGATCCGAGATCATGGTGAGCGACACCTCCGTCATGGACTTATGCAAGCGAGCGTGGGAAGCGTACAGGCTGGCTTGGCCCACGGCGAAAACGGAACACCTGTGCCGTCACATCCTGTTCGGCGTCTCGGCGGAGGACGGGCAGGACGGCCGGACATGTCCCGATCCCGGCAAGGTCTTGCGCGATATGCCGGAGGGACTGCGGTCGTGGATCGACTTCTTTTCAAAGCGCGAGGGTGAACGTGGGGCTGCCGCAATCAGGAGCCTCGAGAGGTTGAACGCCTTCTGCGCTTATTTGGACGACCCCGGAGGGCACACCGGCTCGGAACTGCTCTCCGCGCTGCTGTCGATGGCCGATGACGGAGAGTGGGAGTCTGAACTCTCGTCGATCGCGGGAGACGACGCGGACATGGACAACGAGGTGAGAAGCGTCGCTTCGACCAGGCTGGAGATAGCTCAAAAGCTCGATACGATGGCGAACGTCAAGCCCCGGATAGGCCCGGCGGGCGATCTCCGTTTTTCGGGGGACGGCGCGGCTGATTACCTGCTCGACTGGGGACGCAGCGCAGGCATAGCTCTTCCGCAGCCCCGGTCGGGAGCGGTGACGTTGTACGACTCGACGCCCCCCGTGCTGACGGCGCACGACGTATGGATAATGACCGATGTCGATCAGAACAGGTTTTCGGGATCGGCCGCCGAACAACCGCTTCTCGGCGCGGACGTGAGGGATGGAGTCAACAGAATTGCCGGGGAAGCGTCTCACCTTCCGACCTCCCATGAGAAGAGGATGCAGAGGGAAGCGCTTTTCAGAAGGCTCCTTGCCGTCGGAGGCGTGTTGACTCTGATCGTTCGTTCGGAGACGGACTCCCAAGGAAGGCCCCAGGGAGATCCGCCGTTTGTCAAGTCCCTATTGAGCGACGGCGAGTCGGGCTGGTCCGATGTCGGTTATGTCCAAGTCAGGGAGGATTTGTCAGGCGCGGGCGGCGTCGATTCTCCGGAAAGACGCCGCCTGCTCCGGGGAACGTTCCCTCGCGCAGCGAGTCACCCAAGGGAGCGCATGCGGCGCGGCGCCAACGGAAAGATACTCGTCTCCGCAAGCTCCATTGACGATTGGATCTCCTGCCCGTTCATGTACTGGTGCGGATACATAGCGAGAGTCAGTCCGCCCGCCGACAGCGCGGGCCTCTTTGACAGGAGGCTGCAGGGGACCGTAATGCATCGCGTGTGGCAGGCGGTTTGGAATAGTTATATCTCCAAAATAGACGCCGGGGGGCGCTCCACGCTTCAAGGCGCGTTTCTCTCAATGTGGGACCGGGTCATATCCGATATGTCCGGCGATTATCCGGTCCTCGCAGACCCGAGGTTCTCCGCCCCCTTGGCGAGGCTCAAGACGAATATGTCGGACGTCTCCGCGCTTCAGGATGAGATCGAGGCGCGGGCCGGTGCGGCTGGCTTAGAGAGGATCACGGCGAAACTCGAACAACCCCTGCCGGCGTACGAGCTGAGGAATATCTCTTTCTCCGGCAGATCGGACCGAATCGATATCTGGCGAACGCCATCCGGTCCCGTCTCCGTCATCGTGGATTATAAGCTGGGCGTGAGCGGGAGATATCTTGGAAGCCTTCAGCTTGCAACATACGCGGCCATGATGGCGCGGGCGAGTAAAAGCGACGCCGGCGCGCCGCTCGTGGCCGGTTTTTGCTACATCGGGCACGCCGACTCATGCGTACGGGGAGGGCTGACACAGGAGTTGAAACACGTCTACGTGGAGAGCGCCCGAAAGCGCGGATTCGACCTCGATGAGAGCGTCGCGGCCGCGGTCGGCGCGATGGACGAGATGGACTCGGGCCTCGCTTCCGGTGAATTTCCGGCGAGGTATGACTCCGACAGTTGCGGCATATGCGCTCATCAGACGATCTGCAGGAGATCCGAGAGGCTGGGTTTTTATGAATCAGATGAGGAGACCGCCGTTGACGGACAAGACGAATGACACTCGTTCCGGCCTCCTTCGTCTGCTGAAGGACGCCCGCCCCGAACAGAGGGAGGCGATCACGTCAAGCGCTCCGCTCATAGTCGTCAGCGCCGGGGCAGGGACGGGAAAGACCCACACCCTGGCCCGGCGGTTCGCGTGGTTGCTGGCGAGCGACCCGACGTGCGGCGTCGATCAGATCCTGACCCTCACGTTCACCCAGCTCGCGGCGGAGGAGATGAGGGAGCGCATCGCCGCCACGCTGGAGGATTGGTATCGGTCCGAGCCGTCGGATCACTTGAAGGACGCCGTCGAACGAATTGGAGAAGCCTATATATCGACCATCCATTCCTTCGCTCTGCGGACTATCCGCGAATCCGGGCTCGGCCTCGACGTCGATCCAGGCGCGTCCATCGTCTCCGAGCCCTACGTTCGCGAGTTCTGGCGGGATTTCATGTGGAATGTCGAGACGATGTCGTATCAACGTCTCTCGAACGGGTTGTCCCCGGAGTGGCGCGATTTCGCGGGCAAATTGTTTGGAGGAATGTCGTTCGCTCAGATGTCAAATCACTTCGGGGCTGAGCTCATGTCCGGACTGGCCGAGGACGCGGGCGAGATCTTCGGCAGCATGAACATGAACCCGCTCGATATCCGCGAGGTGGACCGCGAGGCTGAGCGCACGGTTCGGGATCGGATTGCCTCGCGTCTCCTGCCGAAGTGGCTGGATGCCTGGGACCTGTGGAACGAACGCCTGTTCCCTGAGATGTCCGATTATCTCGGCAGGGTGGACGGAAAATTCGCGAACGCGATGAAGACTCTGCGCAATAAATGGCGGAACGCCGAGAGGCACGAGGAATCGGCGAGAGCCTTCCTCGTCGATCTCATGGAAGGTCCCCTGTCGAATCTGAGTGGAAGCTCAGGAATAAAAAAATTTTTGAAAGAACTGGACTTTGACCTGACCGATTGGCGTGATCGCATGAAGCCCACGTTTGAGTTGACGCGTTCGCTGTTCCAGTCTCCGCCGTACAGCGAATGCGAGGCGCGGGCGAGGGAGATGCTGTCAGGCGTCGCCGCCCTGGGCTGGGAATGCTGGAACGCGGCCAGGTCGAACTCCGGGCTCCTCTCGTTTCCAGACCTCGTGCGGCTGGCCGGAGAGGCGTTGCGGAGTGATCCGTCATACGCCCTCAGGTTCAGGCATATCATGGTGGATGAGTTTCAGGACACCGACGATCTGCAGGATGGGCTGATAAAGGCGCTCAGGGAGGGCTGGATCTCGACGGACAAAACCGGCGCGCTTCGCACTCTTTTTATCGTCGGAGACGTAAAGCAGTCGATATACCGGTTCCGTCACGCAAGGCCGGAGCTCTTAGCGAATTACATAGCGAACGCCGGGGCGTTCGAGGGCGCGTCGGCGAACATCCCCCTGTCATGCAGTTACCGAATGAGCGGGAGACTGATGGAGTGCGTCAACGCCGTATTTGAACGCGTATGGAGGCATGGGATCATGGGATCCGACGGTCCCGCGCTGGCCTACGAACCGCTGACGCCGCCCTCGGACGCTCCCTGGTGGGCGGAGCGCAACGGCCCGCCAGCTCCCGAGTTCCCTCTGGAGATGCTGTTGTACTCCCCCGACAGCGGCGAGGAAAACTCCGTGGGTGGAGACGGCAGGGACGAGGAAAAGCACAATGCGATATCAGCCGCGGAGAGGCGAAAAAAGATCGCCGATGGGATAGCGCGAAGGCTTGTCACGATGACCGGAAACTTTGGCGCGGAGGTTCCCGATATGATTTGGGACAAGGGATCTCGCGGATTCAGGCATATCACGTGGGGGGACATCTCGGTGCTGGTCCCGACCCGTACGTCATACCCGGCGATAGAGGAAGCGTTCGCTGAAAATAAAATTCCGGCAGTCTTTGGCCGGAGCATGAGTTACTTCAACCGCGGCGAGGTGCGCGACCTTGTAAACCTCCTCCGGTTGCTGGATATGCCGGATGATCTTCACGCACTCTGCGGATGGATGGAGTCCCCGTTCTCGATGACGCCGCCGGGCTCGTCGTCTCGGCTTGTGTCGGCCTTGAAGGACAGCGGCAAAAATCCGTATGACTTGTTCCTCGAGACGTATCCGGCGCAGGCGGACCGGCTCGCGAAGATGCGGAGGACGGCGAAACTCACCGGGCCGTCCGCGGCGTTTCTCCTCCTGACGGAGGACTGGTCGTGGCTCGAAGGGTTCAGTCCCTCCGCGAGACCCAGGATCATGGCGAACGTGCGGAGATGCGTGGAGGTGACGCGGGAGTACGAGTCGTCGATGGGCCGAAGCCTGCCGGCCTGCGCGGAATACCTAGGAAGGTCTATGCGAAGCGCTTCTCCGACGGAGGAACCTGACGCGCTTCCTGAGGACTGCTGCGCAGTGAGGGTCATGACCATCCACGCGTCGAAGGGACTGGAGTTTCCTGTGGTGGTCCTCCTGTGCGACGGAACGCGCTCGAAAAGGAGAGGGCGCTCCTCGGCGGTCGTATCGCGTTCGCTCGGCGTCGTGCCGTCACGCGTTCCGGACCTGGACGAACGCGGCATCGAGCGGGGCGAGCCGATTCCGTCCGTGACGGCGAAGTGGCTCTCGTTCATCGAGGATATGGAGGAGCGGAGCGAGGATGAGAGGCTCATGTACGTGAGCATGACGAGGGCTCAGGA
>JAISLO010000127.1 GCA_031290815.1 Synergistaceae bacterium
CCCGGCTGCAGTTCGCTGGCCCTGTTCCAGAGATCCCTCGCGTCGTCGTACATGCCCTGCTGGAAGCGGATTCGAGCGAGAAGGTCCATCGCCTGAGGATTTTGCGATCCGCTCTCGAATATCAGCCGGGACAATATATGTTCGGCCTCGCGTATGCCTACGTTCCACGCCGTGTGCTGCGCCCGCCAGATGACGACGGATTCGGCCATGAGGGCCGCCGGTCCGGCATTATTCATGCCCTCCATGATCCCATCGGTCCGCGCCATGAGATCGTCCTTGAAACTTTGTTCCGGCGCGCCGGCTTCACTAGGGACCATGTGATGCCGCACATGATTGACCAACGTCATCCACCTCCGTCATTTCAGGATTCGGCCTCGCTTGGGACGGGGCGGGCTTTATTTACCGTCGTCAATCTCGCCGGTCTCACCCCGCTCTGAGGGGATCGGGCGGATGACATTGATCAGTTCCTCCAGCGATTCGAGCTGTTCCTCGCCAAACTCGGGCTTGGGCAGGCGAAACTCCCTTGGAAACCAGAGCTGTCTCAGCTTTGTCTTGAACGACTGGCTCAAAGGGCATTACCTCCCCGGCGGACCGGCGCTGAAGCCGAGGATGCGCGGCAGGTTTTTTTTGCTGTCCGGGAATCTGTTTTCATTATTTTTGCCCGTAAATCCAGCTCGGCCTTGCCCGTTCGAGGAGCGCGGCGAGAGGAATCCCGAGCCCGAAGCAGGCTACGGCCTCGCCGGCTGCGACGCCTGATATGGAGTAGAGCGGAGACGCGCCGGTGAGAACGGAGAGGTACACACCGACCACGATTCCGTTCACGGCGACCGGCGCGGCGGCCGCGAGAAGGCGGTTCGGCGCGGCATACGTCAAGACCGCGGCCGCGAGCGTCGCCGCGCTGCCGAGAAATATGTCGATCGGTCCGTATCCGCCAAAGATGTTGGCGACGAGACATCCGACGAAGAGTCCCGGAATGGCCTCGAACCACAGGCATGGCAGGATGGTGAGCGCCTCCGCGATCCTAAGCTGCGCCGGGCCATACGAAAAGGGCTGGAATGACAGGACCAGAACCACGTACAAGGCCCCTATCATCGCGCCTCGAGTTATAACGACCGTCCTGCTGTACATCAAAAAACGCCTCCTGTCTCAAACAAAGAACGAACGTTTCACAACCGGTATTTTAACATATATGAGTATCGAGTTGTCTCAGATAACAAACCCGAGATGGCGGGCCGGCGAATCACTCCGCGCTCATCGCCAAGGCTCAGGCGCTGAATCGTCTGCCCGGCCAAAGCCTGCCCCGGGCCTTTTGTACTCCTTTAACACATAGTATAATTGGGGAACCGCGGAACAACGCGCTCATCGTTCCGGCAGGATATCTACGCCGACTGGCGGCTGTTTCAAACATCAGAAGGAGAAAGCGACATCATGAATCCAAACCCTCAAAGCATCAAGAACATCGGGATAATAACCGCTGGCGGCGACTGCGGCGGGCTCAACGCCGTCGTTCGCGGCGCGGCAAAGATCGCCATCGCCAACGGCATCGGCGCTTACATAATCCCCAACGGATACGCCGGGCTTTACAACCTCGTGGACATCGACAGGCTGACCCGCTTGGACGAGGAGCGAGTGGATCACGTCAACTCAGCGTTCGCCGGTTCCGAGGCAGGACACTCCAGGGTAAAGATAGCCAAGATCGAAAACCCGGACAAGTACAAGCGCATACTGGTAGGGCTCAAGAAGTTCGACATCGGCGGGCTCGTCATCTCCGGCGGCGACGACACCGGCAGCGTCCTGGTGGACCTCGACGAAAACGGGATTCCCTGCGTACACGCGCCGAAGACCATGGACCTCGACCTCCAGACCTACTCGGTCGGCGGCGACTCCGCCGTGAACAAGATCGCCCATATCGTGGAGGAGATAAAGACCACCGGGCGGACCCACAATCGCATCATGATCGTGGAGGTGTTCGGACGTTACACCGGCCACACGGCGTTTCGCGGCGGAATCGCCGCCGACGCCGACTGCATTCTGATACCAGAGATTCCGGTGGACTTCGACGAGGTGTACAACCACGTAAAGCGTTATTACATCAGGAGAATACTGCGCAGCGACGTTCACACCGGGATGTACAGCATCGTCGTCGCCGAGGGCATCACTGGAGCGGATGGAGGGCTCTTCACCGAGGATGGCAGCCGCGACGCCTTTGGCCACGTCAAACTCGGCGGCGCCGCCAAGCACGTCCGCTACGCGCTCGAAGCGAAGATGAAGGAAGACGGCGAGATGAGGGAATTCATGAAGGCCAGCGGGATGTTCGTCGAGGGAGTCCTCGAACTGCCGGAGATCCGGGAGGTGACGCCCGGCCACCTCGTGCGTTCGGGCTCTACCGCTGCATACGACGTCAGCTTCGGCAAGGAAGTAGGCGCCGCCGCGATCATGCTGCTGCTGCAGGGCCTCTCGGGCGTTACCGTATACCAGGTAATGGATGGGGAGATCCGCTACATGCAGACGAAGGACGCGATAAGAAACAGGCCCGTCAACCTCAACATGGTCTCGTTCTACGAGCAGATGGATATATGTTTCGGGCGAAAGCCGGTTCCGTTCGTGCCGACGTTCAGCGAGAGCACGGGGGAGCGAGTGGAGCGTTTCCTGTAGTGATGCCGGACCCCGGGATGGCAGGAAACGGCCCCGCCTCCGATTCGCCGCCGCCGGCTCAAGCTTCCTTGGAGATCAGGGGACAGCTCGAGAGGGTGACCTATGCAAACGAGGAGAACGGATACTCGGTATTCAGGATCGCCGTCCAGGACTGTCCCGACCTGGTGACGGCCGTCGGCTACTCCCCGGCCCGAATGGTGGGTGAGGAGCTTGAACTGTCGGGCAAGTGGGTCAATCATCCTAAATTCGGGCAGCAGTTTCAGTTTTCATCCTGCCGGTCGCTCGTGCCCTCGACCGTTGAGGGGATCAAAAGATACCTCGGCTCCGGCCTCATAAAGGGCGTCGGGCCGAGGATGGCGGCCAGGATAGTCGCCAAATTCGGGGAGGGCACGCTCGACATCCTCGACGAGAGCCCGGACGATCTGCTGGACGTGAAGGGAGTCAGCGTGAAACTGCTCGACTCGATAAAGCAGTCGTGGCAGACTCAGAAGGACGTGCGTTCCGTCATGATCTTCCTTCAGTCAAACGGCATCAGCCCCAATTTTGCCGCGAAGATATTCGCGGAGTACGGGGCGGAGACGATACAGATCGTCAAGGAGGACCCGTACAGGCTTGCCGCCGATATATTCGGCATAGGGTTTCTCTCCGCCGACAAGGTGGCTTTAAACATGGGGATCGAGCCGTCGTCGCCGATGAGGATCGACGCCGGAGTGCGTTACGTGATGTCCGAGCTGACCGGCGAGGGACACATCTATGCATCCCGAGAGACGCTCGAAGCCCGCTCCTCCGTGCTCCTGGGCGTGGAGCGCTCCCTTGCCGGCGAGGCCATAACACGCGCAGTCGCCGCTCAGATGCTGGCGGAGGAGGAGATATACCCAGACGACGCAAAAGGGCCAGTCGACGCGATATACCTGCCTGCCTATTATGTCGCCGAGTGCAAGAGCGCCCGCATGTTGGCCGAGTTGATGCGCTATGACGCCGTGACCGCGTTTTCCGAGCTCGCGGACGAAACGCCGCGCATCGATGCGGAGCAGGCCGCCGATGCCGTCCGGGAGAGGATGAACATAGACCTTGCCGAAAACCAGCTCGACGCCCTCAAGAAAGCGCTTCGATCCAAGGCGCTCATAATAACCGGAGGGCCCGGAACGGGAAAGACGACGCTCATAAAGGTAATAATCAATATCCTGGAGATCAGGGGAATGCGAATACTCCTGGCCGCCCCCACGGGCCGCGCGGCAAAGCGCATGAGCGAGGCGACGGGATGGGAGGCCAGGACGATTCATCGAATGCTGGAGTACAGCGGGCGCACCGGTTTTGCGAGGACGCCGGACAATCAGCTCGAGTGCGATCTGCTGATCGTCGACGAGGCGTCGATGGTCGACTCGCTGTTGATGTTTCACCTGCTGAGAGCCCTTCCCAGCACGGCGAAGCTGATACTCGTGGGCGACGTTCACCAACTGCCGTCCGTCGGGGCCGGCAATGTGCTGAAAGACCTGATAGCCTCCGGAGTGATGCCGGTCGCCAAGCTGAACGAGATATACAGGCAGGCCAGGAAGAGCTCGATAATCGTGAACGCCCACAGGGTGAACAGCGGATTGCAGCCGGTGGAACCAAAGGGAGAGGAACTGCGCGACTTCTACTTCGTTCAGATAGAGGACCCGGAGCGCTGTGTCGAGATGATCCTGAACCTAGTCCGCAACAGGATACCGGCCAGATTCGGCCTCGATCCCATGGAGGACATTCAGGTCCTCACCCCCATGCACAAGGGGACGCTCGGCTCGTCCAACTTGAACGCGGTCCTTCAAAGCGCGCTGAACCCGAGCGCGGGCGCGTCGGTCGAGCGGGGCGGCAGGGTTTTCAAGACGGGCGACAAGGTGATGCAGATACGCAACGACTACGACAAGGACGTGTACAACGGCGACATAGGCTTCGTCGTTTCGGTCGACTCCGAAGCCGGATTGATGAGCGTCGATATCGATGGAAGGCGGATTCAGTACGAGGCGATAGATTTGGACGATCTTGTTCACGCCTACGCCGTATCTATTCACAAGTCTCAGGGGTCGGAGTATCCCGCCGTCGTGATTCCGGTCCACACACAGCACTATGTGCTCCTCCAGAGGAACCTGCTTTACACCGGAATAACGAGGGGCAAGGAGCTGGTCGTGATCGTCGGAACAAAGAGGGCCGTAGCGATAGCCGTACAGAACGACGACACGAAGCGCCGCTGCACATATCTCGGCGAGAGGCTGAGGAGGATCATAAACGAAAACGGCCCTCCCCGGCCCGGCAAAGCCTGACCGATGAGGACCGTAACACTAAACCTCTGATTTCAAAATTTCAATTAGTCGTTATTGCCTCTTTTTGCGCCGCATTCCGAGGAGAACGGGCAGCGCAGCCAAGACCGCCAGAGCGCCGATTCCGCTGTAGCATCCACCCTCCTTGCCGCCGGGGATTTCCCCCTCTACATCGAAGTTATCGAGGTGGTACAAGCCTCTTTCAACGAGAGTGTAATAAACTGTGAAAGTATATATCCCTGTCCCTCCCTTGGGCGGGGTGTACCAGATCTCGAGGTTCGAGCCCACGAAGCGGTAGCCGTCAGATGTCACAGCGTTCAGGTTATTTGTGTTGTCTGGGATTGACCTTGCGGCGCCCGATGGATCGCTCACCATAACGTGCGTAGTGTTGCGGTCAAAGGTACCATTAATCGCAAGCACGAGGCTGCTTGCCTGATCGGGCACTATGTAGGTCGATTTGTCCTGGAGATTTCCGCTGCTGTCGTAGATGGTCAGCCTCGTTTTGTCGATCTTGTTGCCCGTCAAGTCTGTCGAAACTGGACTGACAGAGAGGGGAACATCGAAACTTATTGCGTTTTCATCTAGATTCGTAGCATGCAGCCAGATAACCCCCTCTGTTTCAGCGGTGACAGGGCCGTTCAACCGCAGCGCGTGATTCGCCTCATCAAGTGTTATTCTCATTCCGCCGCCAATTGTAACGCTTCCCTCGCCATTTACTCCCTTTTCCTTGGTAAGTGAGAGATCATATTCATAGAATGCCTGAGGTTCCGCCAAAATTAACGAATATGCGGTCCAGTAGGTATTTTCCCCCAAAATCAGAAACACATGAGAACTCGGGTAAAGCGAGAAAGGGCTGGGCAGAGCGGCCCATGCCGACGACGAAGCGCACATCAAAAAAAGCGCCGCCGACAACAGGCTCGAAGCGAACATCGTTATTTTCTTTCTTCTCATTATAAAAGACCTCCTTACAGGTTTTGTAGAATATTCCGCGAAAGATCTGTGATCACATTATAATCCTGTCCATCTCTCCCCCCGTTCTGCCGCACAAAACGTATAGCGCCGCCTATCGGCACGCGCAGCCATCTGCGATATTCAGGATACGGTAAGATTATATCCTCTCAGGCGTCGATTGCACAACCCTTGGCCAGCGGACGAGAGCATGCGTGGCGGGCAAGATCAGAGGCGAACCAAGGCGGGCAGAGGTGTTGCGAAGAGCCTGGAAAAATGCTATTATTATCGCACTTTAAAGATTCTCTTCGGGAGATGAAATATTCATGGTTTTTACTGATGCGCTTTCCTGGCCGGCCAATAACATCATAATTTCGGCAGGCAGGCAGGCAGGCAGGCAGGCAGGCAGGCAGGCAAAGGCATAGTGTTCTTCTTCTAAAAGTTCTTTCAATCCT
>JAISLO010000128.1 GCA_031290815.1 Synergistaceae bacterium
GTTCGGTGCAGTCGGCGGTGAGCCCCGTTCGAACTTTTACCGCCGTGTATGGCATCAGGGTCCTTCCGGTGGAGGTCGCTGCGGCCAGGAATACGGCAGGTTCATATTCCCTGATGAGGTTTTCCAAAATCCTCCCGTACGTTTCACAGACGAAGTGCTTCAGTTCTGTGCTCTGCACAGTGTACACCGTGTCCGCGCCGCGCTCTATCAACGACCTCAAGTCGTCGTCTGAAACCCCGTCCCCGATCAGAACCGAGATCAACCTCCCCCCGAGTTTGTCCGCCAGAGATCGTCCTCTGGAGAGGAGCTCGAAGGAAACGGTCTTGAGTTTGCCTTCATGCTGTTCGGCCAGCGTCCATACCTCATTTTGCGTTTTCTTTGTCATTGCAGGAACCCCTTCTTTTCAATGAGATCGATGAATTCGTTCACTGCGGCGCCGAGGGAGATTTCATCCTGAGCCGTCATGACCCTGCCGCCTCTGGTGACCTTTGGGGTGTTGATTTTGACTACTTTTGTCGGAGACCCAGCGAGCCCCACGCGTTCGGGATCGAGTCCCGCCTCCTGAGCGGTATGAACTGGAATGTTCAGCTCCATGGAGCGAATCTTGCCCTTCAAGGTTGGAAGCCTGGGGATGGCAATCTCTTTAACCACTGTGAGAAGGCAGGGAAGGGCGGTTGAAAGCCGTTGATAGCCCTCTTCGACAAGGCGTTCCGTCAGTATTCGGCCGTCTTTGATCTCCTCGATCTTAGATACGTAGCTGACCACCGGGATATCGAGCCACGAGGCGATTCCCGGCCCCACCTGGGCCGTGTCCCCATCGGTGGCCCGTTCTCCGGCAATGATCACGTCATACTCTCCGGCGTTTTTTATCACCTGCGCCAGCGCGTAGGACGTGGCGCAAGTGTCGGAACCGCCGACCTTGCGGTCAGACAGCAGCACGGCGTCGTCACAGCCCATTGCGACGGCTTCTTTAAGCACCCGCGACGCATGAGGCGGCCCCATGGAAACGGCCGTGACGGTTCCGCCGTACCGTTCCCGGAGGCGAAGCGACGCCTCTATAGCATATAGATCCAGAGGATTTACCACCGTTTCGACCCCAGTGCGAATGACGGTTCCCGTCTCGGGGTCCATTCTCACATTGCTGCTTTCCGGAACCTGCTTGATTGGAACGACAATCTTCAAAACTATCCTCTCCTCGAGCTTTGAGAATTACTGAGCCTGAACTTTTACCTTCGACAAGCTATTATATGACCATCAGGTTCGTTCGAGATGACAAAATTTTTCGGGCGAACGCAACGACCGGCGTCCGGCGCGAGCAAGCGTGAAGACGCAGTTTTCGGGCGGATGTATGCGGCATGTGGGTACTGCGGGGCATATAAAAAAGCCTGGGATCCGAACAGCATCGTGAATCTCAGGCGGAATTTTCATGTAATAGCAAGCGAGAATCATTACTCTCACTTCATATTTATCCTCCGCCGATCCGCGAACGGTTTGAGTTGGAATCATAATCGTCTGGGATCGATGAGAAGGAGAGATCCTCGCTCATCATCGGCTGTCGTGATAATCGAGATTCATCGGATCGAGTCTCCGGCGAGTGCGTTTGAAATGTCCGTTGCGGTCGCGGGTGGAATTTTCAGACACTTCACGACATATATTTCGGTAACATTCTCCTTGTTTTTCTTCAATGACACGGAAACGTTTATGACGCTGACGCAGGGGGATTGCGTGTCGGGGTAGAGGCAGACCTTCGCGTACTTGAGCAGCGGGGCATCATCCGAGATAGTGAGCGGAGTCGTCAGCGAGCTGTAATCGCCTCTGACCACAGCCCTTTTGAACTCATCGAGATTTTCGATGAAGGCTATGAGTATCGGCAGATATTTTGGCTCCATCCACTTGCCTTGACGCTCGGAGTAGGGTCTGCGGGCCTCCTCCCAGGGCTTCTTGATGGCAGTGTACATGAGGGTCAGGGCCTCGCAGAGCCATGCAACGGTCAGCCAGATTCCATTGACATCGATCTCATTCGAAGAACCGGGCCTCGATATGCTCCAGATGCCATACTCGTTCAGGTCCCTGATGAACTCCCAGACATCCTCCGGATTCCGCATCAGGTCGAGGGCGATATCGAAGATGGCGGCAACGTCGTATGGGGAGTCAGTCTCAAAGTCGGCGATCACTGTCGCTATGTAGAAAAACCAGTGAACGGTGTAGGCGGCCAGGAAAATGACCGCTCCCATGAGCGCGGCGGCGTATGCGTTTCGGACGTGAAATTTGTGGACTCCCCAAGAGCCGATCCAGCCCAGCAATGACGCGAACACTCCGAGCAGGAGGAGATTCAGGTAAATCAAGGGTATATGATGATTTATAAAGGCGTAAAGGGCCCCGAGGACAGAACCTGCGGCAACTCCTACAATGAGAGTGACTATTCCAGCCGGCGGGAAAACCCCGGACGGGCGATAATAATTGAGTTGAGGCGAAAGGCTGTCCATCGAAAAACTCCTCCAATTTACCGATTTGATAAGGCGCTTGATTTAACGTAAGGGGCATAAAGGACAATGAATCCAAACTTTTGCGGCTTACGCACCGCGCTATCCACACGGACAGCCCGGCAACCGAATTTTTCATAATATCATAATGATTATAACTTGTCTATTATAGAATGAATCTGGAACTGAACCCGGATTATCGCATATCTGAAGTTCAACCGCCGCATGTTATAATGTAGCAAAGTAAAA
>JAISLO010000129.1 GCA_031290815.1 Synergistaceae bacterium
TAAATGTCCGTGACGCTGTTTGCTGTGATGTACCCTTCCGCTTCTTCCCCTGCTATGAGCAGGATTATTTTTTCCGCGTCCCGCCTGAACGGTTCCCTTTTGTAGATGGAGTAAATCGGATTACGAGCCATTTTCTGGACCGGCGTGATATTTGGGCGCACGGATAGCGCTCTTTGGCATAAAGTCAGGCAATTCAACGCCGATAACTAAAGTAAAGGGCTATGTTCCCGAAATGCGCAATTGAAGCATGAGTTCGGGCACAGTTCATATTTATATGGATGGTGGTGAGACGATGAATTCTATTTATGATAATTCTGATTTTTCCATTTATCGGGAGAGCCGGGCCAAGGCGGCTCAGGATGTCCCGCGTGGAGCCGCGCTCGAAGACGACGGCCCTTCGTTATGGACTCAGTCCGTGTCAGAGACCGAGGTTTCCGAGGATCAGAGGGCTTCTTCGGCGCTGGACGAATTTGAAAGCGCGCCTGATTCAGGGCTTGAGGATAAAAGTATTTACATTGAATCCTTGCTGGGGAAGCGAGCGGAATTTTCCAACAGCGGGAGCGCGGAAGGTCCCTTCGGTGAAAACGGGTGCAGGATCTACATGGTGAAAAATATCGGCGGCGGAAGGAGTTTCTACCTTCAACCGTCCGGCACCGGAATCGAGATCCCAATCGGATCGAGCGACGGAGAACAGGGCGGGTTTGACATCATGGCCATGTCGATGAGAATAAGGGCGGCGGAAGCGCGCTACAGCAGGAATTTCAGGCCGTATGCCAAACACTGCGTCAAACAGGCGAAGGATGATGAAGCCGATCGGAGTGTTCCGAACGGAACGGCTTCGGAATCGCTGCTTCCCGATACGCTGTTCGGCTGATGTTTGTATCGCGGAATGACTGAACTCCTGGCTGTGGGAGCGGGAGGGTTTATAGGCTCGTGCCTGCGTTTTGTCATCACAAAGAGGGCGAGCGCCATGTCAGCGTCATTTCCGTTTGGGACGCTGTTGTCAAACGCCGTTGCCGGTTTGCTGATTGGCTTCATAGTGGGGCTCGAATGCAGGTCGGTCGTCATCCCTCCAAGGACAAAGCTCTTTCTCTCCGCCGGTTTTCTGGGCGGACTGAGTACGTTCTCGACATTCAGCCTCGATACAGTTCATTTATTCATGGCCGGCAGGTATCTGTCCGCGTTGGTCAATGTTTTGGTCAACCTCGGACTTGGCCTGTCTGGTGTCGCAGCGGGGATGTTCATGGCCAAGCTCGCCTGAGACGCGGCACGACGCCGAAAAATCGATAAATTCCGCGTTCGCTTCCCGCTTGCAAATTCTCCCAGTCATCCAGCCGGAAGACATTCCTTCGTCAGGAATATGCTGAAATGGCTTGTTCTGTTTACATGGAATCACAAATATCAGGCATCAAATAGGCAATTCTATGCAAGCCAATGAAGATATCTTCTGCGATTATTGTCGTGGAGGACGTATTCTTTTTATAGGTCTATAATATTGCTGTGATCATTTAGAAATATTTTTTTAAGAAAAAACAGCGAAATGTGGGTTATAATCGGACTGGTCACAAAAGAAAGGAGTTGGGGTTCATTGACAAAACGTTGCCCTTATCGTCACTGGCTGCGGTTGGTATGCAGGTTTGATTTCAGGTCCGCGCCGGCAGAGGAACCTAGAGTTTGGAGCCGAGATCCTTGACCGTTTTAAGAACGGCTGACTTATACCAAATGATACGCCATCCATCGACGCGCGCGTCATTTAATGCCAACAAGCTAAATGGCATCTGAAATAATAAAAATCTGCCAGGAAGGTGATGAATATGAGAAATATAACCATTATGGCTAAAATTCTTTTGCTTGTCGCGATTATGATCGTCCTGCTCGCTGTGGTTTCGCTGGTGGGTTATGATTCGAGCGTGAAAATGTCAGTCGGCGCGAAGGAGATGTACGAACAGTATGCCAGTCCGGCGATATGGATGCTCGACGCTAAAGGCGTGGCGATAAACGCTAGGCGAACGGTAGGAAGAGCTCCAACCCTCGGTTCGGAATTTCTTTCCTCCTTAGAGGCTCAGCTTAGCGACGCCAGAAAAAGGGTCACTGAACTCTTCGAGAGATATGAGCGCACAAACATGACCGATAAGGAAAAGACTATTCTCTCGGAACTCAAGCAGATAAGAGTGCAGGTCGCCGCAGTGCAGGACGAAATTTTTAATGCGGTGAGAGATGACAACAGGGCAAAGCTGGCGGAAATAGATAAGGAAATGGGTCAAGACGGAAAAATAACCCTCCTGGAGAACGGTTACGCCGCCAAGTACGATGAACTGTCCAGTTTTTTGGTGGAAATTGCGGATAAATCCCACGATGATCTCGAGGCCGTAGCGGCGTCCACAAAGATGGTCATAGTGGTCATCTCAGTAATAGCGGTGATAATCGGAATATTGCTGGGCGTCATTATCGCGAAGCTGATAACATCTCCCATAAAGGAGACTCAGAAGAAGATCGCCGTATTCTCGAACGGAGACATCACATGTTCGTTCGACACGCACGGCAAGGATGAAATCGCGGTAATGGGGCAGAGCCTTCAGAGCATGTCCGACAGCCTGGTAAATATAATCTCCTCTGTGAAGAAAGCCAGCACGGACATTACGGATACGGCGCAGGAATTTTCCTCGCTCGCCGAGGAGACCGACTCCGCGCTTGGGGAGTTTCGCGCGAATGTTGAAAACATGAGCGCGAACCTCACCGCGCTCGCATCGACAGGCGAGGAGGTAAACGCCTCCGTCGAGGAGGTTGCGGCAGGGGCTCAGGCGACGGCCGAGCGCGGCACCGACATTGCCCGCAAGGTAGACGACGCGATGAGCGCCGGTCAAAGCGGCATGAGCTCGGTCAACCGCGCGGTAAGCAGTATCGACATGGTGGCGCAGAACGCGTCCGAGGCGGCCAAATCGGTTCAGGAGCTCGGCGCCAGGACCCGTCAGATACAGAGCTTCGTGTCGCAGATCGGCGGCATAGCCGACCAGACAAACCTGCTGGCTCTGAACGCCGCCATAGAAGCCGCGCGAGCCGGAGAGGCCGGACGCGGTTTTGCCGTAGTGGCGGAGGAGGTGCGGAAACTCGCCGAGGACAGCAACGTCGCCGCCAAGAACATCGAGGAGCTTGCAAAGACGATAACGAGCGATCTCGACAAGGTTGTCAGCATCTCCCTGGGCAACGCGAAGTCATCCGAAGAGGCGAAAGGCCTCTCAAAGGAGATAGAGGAGATCATAAGCAGCATGCTCTCCTACCTCAAGGATATAGCCAGCGCCACTCAGGACTTGGCGGCCGTTTCGGAGGAGCAGGCCGCTTCCAGCGAGGAGATCGCGGAAGCGGTGCAGAGCATCGCGACAAGGGTCGCAAACACGGCGGAATCCGGCGAACACATCCGGACGGGAGTGGGAGAGGTCTCCACCTCTGCCGAACAAGTCGCGCATAGGGCGGAAGGGCTCGCCAAACTGGCCGACGGCCTGCAGGAGCTGCTGTCGTTCTTCAACCTCGAGGTCGATTCCGCGCCCGTCTCCCGTTTAGCGAGCCGGAATCCGGCGCTGCCTCCAGGCAAACTGTCTAGATAGATAGGACGAGGAAGGTCTGATTTATACCGATTGGATTTCAATCGGGAGCTGATGACAGTGCGTATGTCACATAAACACAGAGCCCGAAACACAACCGGCGCCGAAGAGGCATGTTCCTCACAGACGCCGGTTTTTTCATGCTCTGTTATCTGAGATAACCCGATACTCTATAAATTCAGGTCGAGATATGTGTTGTCCATCTGCTCCTTGTCGATTCCTATATATCGCAGGGTGTCGGAGCTTGACGCGTGGTTCAGAAGTTTTTGCACCAGGCCGAGATTGCCGCCGGTCCTCTGGTACACGTGATATCCAAATGTCTTTCGGAGCGAGTGAGTCCCGATTCTCTTCAGTCCCACCATCTTTCCAGCCGCGGAGAGAATCTGCCTGGCGCGCCAGCGGCAGATGGACGACCCTCCCTGCCTCGACGGGAACAGCGGCATGTGGGGATCGACGTCCTCCTGCGAGTCGATGTACTCCGTGAGCACATCGCGTATTGCCTTGTTGAGCGGAATTTTCTTGAGCTTTCCGGTCTTTTGCTCCTTCAGCACGATGTCGTGAGCGACCGCGCCGTTTTTGTCCATG
>JAISLO010000130.1 GCA_031290815.1 Synergistaceae bacterium
ACTTCCGCTTCCGGCTCGGCGTTTTGGGCGATCAACTTTTCCGAGTTCTTCCAAGTTTTTCTCCATACTCATCTCATCCTTCTTCCCTGTTTTATTAGCTTTTTCGACGCGCTACTAAACAGTCTACTATGACGAACCCGCTTGTCAAGACGAAAAATATGCGTAAGTGTCGATACGCTTGTATTAGTCTGATTAGTGGTGTATGCTAAGGACATCCTAGTTAAAGGGAAAGGTGGTATCGCAATGGATCTTACCGCGCTGTTCAAATTTTCTTACGGGCTTTACGTCATTGGGGTAAAACATGGTGACAAGCTTGGTGGCTGTATCGTTGACGCGCTCGTGCAGGCGAGCTCGAATGAACCTCCGACACTGATACTCTGCTCCATAAAGGGAAACTACACGAACGAAATCATAAAAGCCGAGGGCGTGTTCTCGATATCTGTGCTGCCTGTGACCGTTGATCCGTTCGTGGTGGCCAACTTCGGGTTTCAGTCGGCGCGAGTTGCGGACAAGTGGAACAACGTGCCGCATTCCATCTCGGGCGGGCTTCCTCAGCTCGAAGGCGCCGCGTCATACGTCAAGTGCAGTGTCAAAAACGCAGTTGAGCTTGCGACGCATACGGCGTTCTTCAGCGAGGTCACTGACGCTGTGCGCGGCGACGGGGACCCTCTCGTGTTCGGCGACTATCAAAAGACAATGAAAAACGCCGCCTACGAAGCTTTTCAGAAGTTCAAGAAGGGCAAGTAACTGAGAACATCAAGATGATGAACACCGCCGCTCCCCAGGGAGCGGCTTTTTTTTTGCCGGAAGGAGACAGGATAAATCTGGAAAGCCGGTAGGTTGTGATCGAGCAGGAGGCCTCTCATTAGTTGAGAGGCCGTCCTCTCTCGCCGCCTTACGTACTGATCCGTAAACGTCGTTTCAATAACTTGACATTTTTCAGCCGCCGCCTGCCTGATCGCCGCTAACGTCAGCCCTCGATCGAATCGGTCTCGCTTTCAGCCTGCTGAAGAGTAAAGCCATGGCGTCTTCGATAGGGCCGCTGTGTTCGACGCTGCCGATGCCTCGTTCGTACAGCAACGAATCCGGCCACCTGCCGATGCGGCTTACGATCACGTATTCGCAATCCGAGAGGGCCTCTACCACGCTCTCTATGGCGTCGTCTGGCTCTCCAAGCCTTCCGCACGACGGACAGGGGGCCGTTACGTCCCTTTGTTCGATCACTTTGTAACTCCTGCTCTCACAGTCAACCTCGGCGATGGCGAAAGTCCCGCACCTGCCGAAGTGAATGTCGACGTTTTTCAGATCCGTGCTTGCGATCGCCGCTTTGATCTTCATAATCGGTCACCTCTCCCTAAAAGTACGCGGCGCGGCAGTTTTCGTAAAAAATCAGCATCATCCATGGGAGAACGTTTCCATCTCCCTGCCGTTGTAGAGTTTTCCTGAGAAATCGCTTATCCCTGGTATCCCGCACGCATCCGCCCTGCAGTGTTTGCAGTGGCGGAACACATCAACGTACTTTCCAGCTTCATTCCTCGCCTCCTGCAGCATCGCGCAATCTGGCGGCGTTATGTGCGCCATCTCATGCTGAGGTATCAACGGTATTATATTGAAAATATCGGCGCCGGCCTCCCCGGTCTCTCGGGCAATGTCGCCTATGTGAGCGTCGTTTATCCCCGGTATCAGGACGCTGTTCACCTTGACGGTCGCGCCGAGCGCCTTCATCTTGCGGATGCCCTCCAACTGACGCCTCGTTAGAATATCGCCCATCGGTCGGCCCGTTATCCTGCGGCCTTCAAATATGATATAGGCGACGATTTTTTCCAGTATTTCCGGATCGACCGCGTTCACCGTCACAGTCACCGTTCTCACGCCGACGTCTGCAAGCTCCTCCGCCCTGTCCGGCAGCATCAGTCCGTTAGTGGAAAGGCACATTATCAGATCGGGGTAAGCCTCATGAACCGCTCGAAAAGCGTTTATGGCCGAGCCGGAGGCAAGGGTGTCTCCCGGACCGGCTATTCCTACCACCGTTATCTCAGGACAGAGATCCAAAGCGCGCCGGACGGTATCGACCGCCTCGCCGTGGGGCAATATCCCAGAGGCGACTCCGGGGCGGACCTCGTCCCTGTTGAACGAACGGTTGCAAAAGCGGCACTGGATGTTACAGGACGCTGAGACCGGGAGATGAAGCCTGCCGTATTTGTTGTGAGCTCCGCTCGAAAAGCAGGGGTGGAGCTGGCTCACCTTCAGGGGTTTCTGCGTCTCGCTTCTCGTCGCCGTCATACTTTATGCATTCCTCTCGTATGTAAATATATCAATCATCATGTGGTCTCCTTCAATATTCCCGACTCCATCGAGAATCTCCTGGCAACCCAGCGGGCGGAGTTCGCCTCGTGGGTCACCAGGATTACAGCGGCGCTGTCTCGCGAGATGTCGGAGAAAATTTTCATCACTTCTTCGGCGTTGCGTGGATCGAGGTCCACGGTCGGCTCGTCGGCAAGCAGCATCTTGGGGGAGTTTATCAGGCTTCTGGCGATCGCCGTCCGCTTGAGCTCTCCGCCCGACAGATGCGCCGGGTACGCCTCGGCCAGATGCGCGATCCCAACCCGATCGAGCAATGTCATCGCCCTGCCCGTCGGGTCGCCGGTCTTCTTGTAAAGGTAAAATGGCAACAGAACGTTGTCGATTACCGACAGGTTCGGCAGGATACTCTGTCCCTGCGGTATATAGCCGATCCGCTCGTTCCTGTACAGGGACAGCTCATAGTCGTTCATGCCCGCCAGCTCGCGGCCGCCTGAAGTTATACTGCCCGACGTGGGTTCGAGAAGTCCGGCTATCATGTTCAGCAGCGTGCTCTTCCCTCCTCCGGACTGACCGGAGATGCATACGAAATCACCGTCTCCGACGGACATGGCCGCGTCGCGGACCGCATAGAACGTCCCTCCTCCACGGCGATATTCTTTGCAAAGCCCGCGGACAACCAGCATCTTCATACTTCCTTCAGGGCTTCGCAGGCTGACATCCGGCCTATCGCGGCCGCGGAATTTATCGAGGCCACGGGCCCCGTGACGAACGATACCAGCAGGCTGGCGAGCAGGATGACGGACAGGACTTCCGGCGAGGGCTGAAGATAAGCCGTCCCTATCGTGCGGCTGATCAGAGGCGCGAAGGGGAAGACGAAGAAACAAAGCGAAAAGACGCCCGCAACCGCACCGGCGACGCTCACAGCGCAGGATTCAGACAGAATTATCCAGCGGAGCTTTCTCCTCGTCGCTCCAAGGACCCTGTATATGCCGAACTCGCGCCTTCTCTCGTTGAACGTGACGGTGAACAGGATTGCCAGCACTCCGACATCGAGAGCCCAGAGCGCGGCCATGAGGACGGTCACTATCGAGAGAAACGCGCCGAGATCCTTTGAAATGTTGTCGATCATGGTCTGAGTCAGGACGACTCCCACGAGATCACCCTTGAAGTATTCCCGCGTCTCCCTGGCGAATTTCGAATGATCCGCGCCGTCTTTTATGTCGACGGTGATGGACGAGACCGCGCCCCCGACGTCGGTCACCGGCTTCTCGGCATACTGAGAGTAGTCCGCCAAGGCGGCGCGGGCGGTGTTCATGTTGAGGAATATCGACGTGTCAAACCCCATGCCCGTCTTGTCGAGCCTCCCTGCGACCCGATAAGTGCGTCCGAAAAAGGTTATGTCATCCCCCCTCTTGCGGCTTACGAGATTACCGACGACAACCTCTCCGTCGGGAAGCCCTCCCGGCATCTTCTCCTCGAGCCAGGGCCCTATCGTGAAGTCGGTCCTCGGATCGTATCCTATGAGCTGCGCGGGGAAGGCGCAGTGCGAGGAGTTAAACGAGGCGATGAACAGCTGCGGCGAGGCCCGGACGACTCCCTCTGCGTGCATAAGCCTCTCGGAGAGTTCTCCGCTGAAGTAAAACGTGCTCGGTTCCCCGCGCAGGAGCGCTCCTTCGGCGTTTTTCTCATACCCCAGAGGAACGATTAGCGCGTCAGCCCCGAGCCTGGCTGACATGCTCCTCGCCCCATTCAATAGGCTGTACGAAAACAGCGACCCTCCCGAGACGACGAACGACAAAAGGGCGACAAACGACACCATGCATAATGTGCGCATGGGCCTGCGCCTCAGGTTCTGTACGGCGATCGCGCGAGAGGTCAGCCTTCTTTTACCCATTTGATCCCGATTCCGCCGACTGACGCCTCAGAAGATAGAACGCGTTTGCGGCGGCCGAAAACGCGGTTATGATTCCAACGATATTGATTGCCGGAAGGGTAGCGAGACGGCAGGACATGTCAGCCTCCCCGCAGACGCCTATCAGGACGTCGATTACCGCCAGGGAAAGGGCTCCGGACAGCGATGCCGCTATGCTCAGCCCGGCGCGGACTCGAGCGTCCTTCGTGAGGAGATAGACGATTCCGATGACGGCGATGAGCGCTCCGACGCCCATTTCAGCCCGGCCGGTCCAGAAGCACTGGGTCACGCCGCCGTGATGGCCCGTCTGCTCGCATATCTTGAACACATACTGTGGCCCGAGGGCTATGAGCCCTCCCAGAATGACGCCAGCCGCTCCGGCTATCGCGCGATTTCTTTGTTTGTCTTTCATGTGCGTTCACTTCCGTTCTCAAACGATTCGATCGATGCGAGGTGGCCGAGCCAACGGTCCGGCCCCTCGCTCCGAGTATGGCCGATGTGACGTAAGGACTCTGAAGGGTAAAGACTCAACTCCGACGGAGCCCGCGTTCCAAAGCGGTTGACGCCGCTTGGACGACTCGATCAGCGCTTACTCTATTTCGATTCAAACTGATGCGTCACTATATCCGAGACCTTTATCGCGCCGGCAGGCAGAGCGCCGCTCTTCTCCAGGTCCTCGATCCACGGAAGCACTGTCGCCTCGTCGATCTCGGTGGTCTCGGAATAGTAGTGATTGCCCTTGACCTCCTGGCCTATGAACTCGCCGGTCCATTTCGCGGTCTGTTCCAGGTTTTCGTTCGCCCACTTCTGCGCTTTGGTCATCGCCTTGACGAAGCCGGCGACCTCCTTCGGGTGTTTCTCTATAAATTCGTTGGAGAAGTAGTAAAGGTACACGCCGGCGGTCTCGCCGAGCTTGGCGTCAGCCGAGTCTCCGATTTGAACCAGCCCGGCCTCTACCGCCGCGTCGTAGAACGGTGGGTGAACGCCGATGATGTCGAACTGATTCAGCTTCTGGGCCTGAATTTTGGCCACGTCAGAGTCGACGGTTATCCATTCGAGCTTGTCCCTGCTCACCCCAAACCTGTCGAGAGCCTTGTTCAGTATGAAGGTCTCGCATGTGTTCTCGACGCCGGCGGACTTCAGTTTCTCCCCCTCCTTGTACTTGCCGAGGTCGGCCAGGGTCTTCACCCCTGCGTCGTACGCCTGGCGAGTGACGTAATACCTCATGTGACGAAGCCTCGGATCCACGCTCTCCTCGGGCTCTATTATCGACCGCCCCACGGCGGTCACTTTGGCGCCGCCGTATATCTGAAGCGCAAGCGCGTTGGGGTGGTGATCCGCGAAATCCGTCTCGCCGGCGAGTATCGCGGTCGTGTATTCCGTGGATGGAAGTTCTCCGGTGAATACCAGCTCGAGTCCCTCTTCCTTGAAGAATCCAAGTTTGTCGGCCACAAGGTAAGGGGCTAAGGTGCAGTCGTACCTGGTCGACGTCCTTATCGGGAAAAGTTTGTCCGCCGGCAGGGCCGCATCCGCCGCCGCTCCCACGAGCAGGGCGAGCGCCAAAAAAACGATGGATTTTATCCGCAATCTTCTCTTTATCTCAGTCATCTTCGATTTCTCCTCTTTAATTTCAGTATGATTTTTACTCATTCACAAATAGCTTGACAATAATCATCAGGCGCGACTTTCTATAGCGGCTAAACTAAAAGACTAAAAGAACCTACATCGGCGGCGGGCGGACGGCATAAACCGTGATCCGCCGTTAGATACCCTTACAAACAAAGGTTCAGTTGTGTGTGTCATGGTCTTTCCTCCTTTTGCGCGTGTTAGTTTCAGCCGAATCGAACCAGGTTTCATCAGATGGCCCGCTCCTTCCAGGAAAACATGCGATTTTCGACAAACGCCAGGACCTTGCTTATGATGATGCCGAGTATCGCTGTAATTATCACGCCCGCATACAGATCGGGCAGGTTGTAAAGGTGCTTCGCGTTGTTGATGAACCAACCGAGTCCCGCTGAGGAACTCAGCATCTCGACCGACACAACGAAGACGAAAGCTATCTGCGCCCCGAACTTCACTCCGTTGAAGATGTCGGGAAGGGCGGCGGGGACGTACACCTTCCAGAATACCTCCGCCCTGCCGGCGCCCATCGCCCTGGCCGCCTTCACCAGGTCGGGATCGACGTTGAGCAGGCCTGAAAGCGTGTGAAAGGCCACCTGCCACACCGCTACCCAGAAAATTATCATCACTTTGCTGCCCTCGCCTATGCCTAAAAACAGCATGAAAACCGGAAAGAGCGCCAAGGGGTTCAGTTTTTCGAACATCTGAAGCACTGGCATGATGACGTCGCGAGCCTTCTCCGGCATACGTTCGAGGAGGAAGCCGAGCAGTATTCCTCCCGCGAGCGACGCCAGAAACCCCTCCCCGGCGCGTTTGAAAGAGAGGGCGATATGCTTGCTAAGCAGGTCCCCTGCGAAGATATCGACGAATAATCTCTTAATCACCCTGACCGGGTCGGGAATAAGCCCCTCGTCCAATATTCCTGTCATCGAAGCCGCATACCACGCCGAGAAAAACAGCAACGTGGACAGGCTTTTAAACGCAGCTTTTTTCATGGTCCTCATCACGCCGCCTGACCGGCGCCGTCCTCCCAGACGACGATCAGTTTCTGAAGCCTTT
The DNA here is from genome assembly GCA_031290815.1 of Synergistaceae bacterium. Taxonomy (GTDB): domain Bacteria; phylum Synergistota; class Synergistia; order Synergistales; family Synergistaceae; genus JAIRWR01. The sequence goes on from JAISLO010000130.1 coordinate 6,896, forward strand.
CTATCAGCCGGCTTACGATTACCCCGACGACAGCGATGGTCAATATGCCGACGTACAGCCTCGGAATGTTATAGTTCTGGTTCGAAGTGAAGACTATGAAATCGAGTCCGGCCTTGGCCCCGATCATCTCAGCGCCTACGAGGACCGTAAAGCCGAACGTCACGGAGGACTTGACGCCCGTGAATATTCGGTTGACGCTGCCCGGGAGGATGACGGAGAAGAATATCTTCGTCCCGCTCGCCCCCATTGCCCTCGCCGCCTTTATCATCTCCGGGTCGATCTGGGTTACGCCGGCGATGGTCGAGAATAGGGCCGGCCAGAGGACAACCCAGAATATTATTCCTATCTTGCTCGCCTCGCCCATGCCCAGCAGGAGGATGAATATGGGCACAAGAGTGAACGGATTTGCCATGGAGAGGTTGGTAAAGAGCGGATTCAGAAAATCAGCCAGCCTTGGAGTCCACCCGGCGAGCATGAATCCAAGGGGCAGCGCCAGCGCAACGGCCAGGACTATTCCCGAAAACAGCCTTCCGACGCTAGCCAGAATATGCACGAACAAAGAGCCGTTGCGCATCAAAGAAAAAACCTCCTTCATCACCGTCGTGAACGACGGAATGAACTGCGTGTCTATCAAACCCAGCCTCGCGGCGGACTCCCATACCAGGAAAAATACCGCTATTATCAATATGCTCAGAAAACTCTTCATCGGCGCGCTTCACTTCCTTCCATGACGATTTGAAAGAACAGCATCCCAAAGTCAAGGGATTTCAATTATCCGGCCTCAGGCTATAGCCTCGAACTCTCCAGGCTTTCCTCCTCGTTGTGCAGAAGTCCCCAGATCTTCTTGACGAACGCCGAATAGGATTCCGAAACTCCCGCCCCGACGCTCACCCTCGGGTGGGGCAGGTCGATGGGCACTATCTCCTTGATGGTCCCAGGGTTCTCCGTCATGACGACCACGCGGTCCGCCAGGGCTACGGCCTCGTCTATGTTGTGAGTCACGAAGATGATCGTCTTGCTGGTCTTCTTCCAGATCCTTATCAGCTCGTCCTGAAGTTTTTCTCTAGTCTGAGCGTCCACCGCGGCGAAGGGCTCGTCCATCAGAAGCACCTTGGGGTCGTAGGCGAGCGCCCTCGCGATGGCGACCCTCTGTTTCATGCCGCCCGACAGCTCGTGAGGATAGCGGTTTTCAAACCCGCTCAAGCCCACCATATCGATGTAGGTTCCGCTGATTGCCAGCCGTTCCCTCTTGGGAATCTTTTTGATCTCGAGCCCAAATTCGACGTTTTTCCTTACAGTTCTCCAAGGGAACAGTGCATAGTTCTGCATCACGAACCCCCTGTCGAGCGCCGGCCCCGTCACCGTCTCTCCGTCTATGGCGATGCTGCCCGAATTCGCCTTGAAGAGTCCGGAGAGGATGCCAAGGAGCGTGGATTTTCCGCAGCCGCTGGGACCCACGACCACGACAAACTCTCCGTCCCTGACCGAGAGCGTGAAGTCCTTGAGAGCGTAAAATACCGACTTCTTGGAACTCTCGCCGCTCTTTACGTAGTAAACCTGGCTGAGGTTGTTCATCTCGATTTTGTTCGGCATGGCTCCGTTCTCTCTTTCGTCAATTTCGCGAACCGCGCTAGATAGCATATTCGTCCCCTATCTCAGCCATCAGCCCGAACTCGGTCAGTATCTCCTCGAGGCGTTCCTGCTTCATCGGTTTTGGGATCACGAATTTTTTATTCTCGGCTATGCGTTTCGCGAGCGCCCTGTATTCGTTCGCCTGATTGCAGTCAGGCTTGTAATCTATGACGGTTTTTTTCCTTATCTCCGCCCGCTGCACGATGTTGTCGCGCGGTATGAAATGGACGAGCTGCGTCCCCAGTTCCTCGGAGAACGCGCGCAGAAGGTCGTTCTCCCTGTCCACGTTTCTGCTGTTGCATATTATTCCGCCCAGGCGCACGCCTCCCTGCTTCGCGTAGCGCTCGATGCCCTTGGCAATGTTGTTGGCCGCATAGAGCGCCATCATCTCTCCGCTCGCGACAATATAAATCTCCTTCGCCTTTCCCTCCCGGATCGGCATCGCGAATCCGCCGCATACCACGTCGCCCAGCACGTCGTAAAAGACATAGTCGAGGTCCTTCGTATACGCGCCGAGGCGTTCGAGGAGGCCGATCGACGTGATTATCCCGCGTCCGGCGCATCCGACGCCCGGCTCTGGGCCGCCCGACTCCACGCATCTGGTATGTTTGTAGCCCTCCTTCATTATGAGATCGAGGCTGATGTCCTCTCCCTCGTCGCGAAGAGTGTCGAGGACTGTCCTCTGCGCGAGCCCTCCCAGGAGGAGCCTCGTCGAGTCCGCCTTTGGATCGCACCCGACGACCATGACCTTTTTGCCGGCTTCCGCAAGCCCGGCGGTCAGGTTCTGAGTCGTCGTCGACTTACCGATACCGCCCTTTCCGTATATCGCAATCTGCCTAATCTTTTTCGCCATGCTCATGAACTCCCCATTCGCCTCGCTATGAATCGGCGCTTTTCTAAAGAAACGCCGGTTAAATCGCCGAAATTTCAGCTGTTTTGGAATACAAGCCCCACCAAGGTTTAAATCCCCATCCCTTCTAACTTCCTCCGCCGACGGCCGCGGTGTAGACCTTTTCCATGAACGTCAGCGCGCCCCTGTAGCCGATAAAGCTGCGGTTCATGACCACCTCCTCGGTGTTGGGAGTGCCGACCCTGACGAGGAGCCCCTTGAGTTCCGCAGCGACATCCATCTCCCACGTGGAACCGAGTATCAGTGGAACAGCGCCGCGGAAGTCCGCGTTTTTGATCTCGCGCTCTATCACGTAGCCGTCCTCTATGAAATCGACTTCCGCGGAGACGCCCTCTGTAATGTTTTCGTACAGGCGTCTGATGCCCTCCCTGAACTTCTCGGGAGGATTGTCGGTGATTATCTGTCTCACCGGTATGACGCCCATCTGGTCGGCCAGAAACTTCGTCAGCGCCAGGTTCGTGGCTGCGTCGGAGGCGATGGCGAACCTCGACGGGAGGCCGAACCAGAATTCCGAGAAGAATTCGGTGAAGTGTTCGAGGAAGTAGTAATAAAGTTTGGCCTCTTTTTCTATAAATTCCTCTGATTTCTTCGGATCGATGCCGGCGAACCCGACGACGCTGCGGACAAACTCAGTCGTCGCCTCCTCGCCGACCGGAATTATCGGCACGTGCAGATACGGCTGATTATATTTGCCCTTTAAATATTCCGCCGTGCTAATGCCGACCCACGGGGAGACTACGAGGTTGAACTGCGCCTTGGGAATGTCCTTCCACTCCGCGACGCCGCGGCTCTCAGGTCCGAACAGCACGTTCACCCGAAGGCCCGCGCCCTCCAGGACGCGTTTCATCTCGATGAAGTCGCCCCGCCAGTTGGTGTTGAAGTAAGGAACCTCGAAGAAGAGATTCAGAAGACCCTTTTGCTTTCTCCCCCTGTACTCCCCGACGAACTGATCGATAATCTCCTTCACGACTATCTCGTGACCGGTGACGTTGTTTCCTTTGAAGCCGGCCGCGTCGGCGAACACGACCGGTTTGCCGGCCTTCTGATATCTGCGGACGACGGAGCCCACGTCGTCCCCGACCAACTCGCCGGAACAGCCGGTGACCACCACGAATATGTCGCCCTTCATGATCCTGAGCGCCGATTTGATCAGAGCGTCGAGCTTCTTCGTCCCTCCGAACACGATCTCGTTTTCCCCCACGTTTGCGCTCGGCATGGCTCCTGCGCCGGCCCCGTTCGTCCCCTGGTATCCGTTTTCGCCGCACATCATAAAGAACTGTTTGTCGGCGCAGCCTGGGCCGCAGTTGGCTATGGGGACTCCGCCAGGTATCGCGACAACGCTGTACACGGCCCCGATGGCGCAGCCGTAGCGCGGATGGACGATCGTGTTCGTCCTCTTGAATTTGTTCGTGTCGACCAGGAAATCATGCATAGCGCAGTATATCCTCCGACAGCCCGGAATCCTCGTCGGGACCCCTCGAAGGCGGACCGCCGGTTTCGGCTGCGCCGGACGGCGTTTCCTCCTCGTCCAGTATCTCGGGGTGTTTCGCCAGGATGAACTGGTCCTCCTGGGAGAGCCACCAATCCGTATAAGGGATCTCCACATGCCGTTTCAGGACGGCGTTGAATTTCTTCTTAGCCAGGATGCCTATCAGCGCTTCTCCCGTCCGGATTATCCCGTCGTAACCGAGGGGGAAGTGCTCGTCCCCCATTGGGAACGAGGGTATGCCGAGCTTTGCGGCGAGCGGCGCCAGGCCGTTGTGTCTTATTATGATGAAGTCTGGGTTGACCCTCTTGAGCAGGCCGTGAAATTGAAACTGCTGAGTCTGGCTGACGGTGAAATAATCGACATCGCCGGAATTTCTCACCAGATGACCAAGCGTGTCCTGATTCTCGTGCCCGGCGTCGTACACCGGATCATGGTGAAAGACGATCGATCCCTTGACCTCGATCCCGAGATCCCTGATGACGGAGATCATCGCGTGAGCATACGACGAGCCGGTTGATACGAAGCCCTTGACTCCCTTCAATATCTCCCTCAACTCTTCGAGCCTTGGAGCGATCCTCCTGTGTTCGCTTTCTATGTAATCTTCGACGATGTCGTCTTTTCCGACCGCCTTAGCCACCGCCCTCAGCCAGTCGTCGGTCCCGGCTATTCCGAACGGCTGAGGCGCGTCGATCTGAGGAACGCCGTAATATTCCTCCAGGGAGGTGGCCATGTAAGAACCCAGCGTGTGGCAGAACGTGGCGGTCACGGCCGCCTCCGAGGCCTGTCTGAGCTCGTCGAAGCTCGCCATGTCCACCATGTAATTCACGCGAAGGCCGAGCGGGGCCAGCATCGGAGTGAAGTAATCCGTCCCCCACAGCGCAACGATGTTGATCAGGTCATTCTGTTTCTTCGGCCTTTTATTTACTATCTGTCTGACTATTCCGTGCTGCGACGCGTCAAAGCCGGTGCTCCAGTGCTTGCTCCTGAAACCCTCGCAGAAAACCGGCACGACAGGGATTTTCAATTCAGCCTCCAGTTCCTGAGCAAGGCTGTCGAGGTCCTCTCCGATTATCGCGGTCGAGCAGGACATGGAGATGAATACGGCCTTCGGGCTGAAACGCCCGTGAGCGTCCCTAACCGTCTGGCGGAGGCGGTCGCTTGCGCCGAACACCATGTCATTCTCCTTCAGGTTGGTGCTGAAGATCTGAATGCTGTGAATCGGCTTTCCCCGTCTGGCAAGCCCGATTTTATACCCCTGGTTGAACCTGGCGTTGGAGGCCGAGCAGCCTATCGGCGCGTGCTCCACAAGTATGCAGTCAGTCAGGTTGCCCAACTGGCAGGCCACAATCGCGTGGCTGCACATGGTCTGCTGATTGAACGGCATCTTCAGCTCCTGGAGACGGCATACCTTCCCGCCTTCCCCGTGACACCCCCCGCAGCCAGCCTTGTCTTCCC
>JAISLO010000131.1 GCA_031290815.1 Synergistaceae bacterium
GTGTGGGTGTTGTATGGGTTGTGTGGTCGGTCGGGGCGAACGGATGTAGGGGCGAATAATTATTCGCCCCTACCAACCACACAACCCACATACAACGCCTACACGGCACGTCGCATACCATAACACCTGTTATAGCAACAGGCCGGCGAGGTTTTGACTTTTTTTAGCTGTGGTTTTACGCAAAGGTTTAAATCTTTATTGTTGAGGGAAAATGTGCTAGGATACAGCGGTAAGTAATTGAACATGGCGGAGGGTGAGTGTTCGTGAACCAATCTGGTGATGAAGGAAATTCGCCTGGCGAGGCAGGGGGGAGCGGGATAGATGGATATGTCCATCCGGACTTTGACTCCCTCTACTCTGAGAACAGCTTCCTTCGCGGGGAACTCGCGGCGCTTCTCGAGGAGATAGAACACCTCAATCGCGTAGTGATTCCAACGACGCAGACCAACTATCTGATAAAGGTAGGGGCTCTCAAGGTCGAGCTGCTCCAGAGACAGATCGAGGTCATGAAGATTCGCCGAAAGATGGGTATGCTACGGGCAAACCTGGAGCGCGGCGAGATTGTGCACGAGGAGGCGCTCAACTACGCGCTGGACAGAGAGTTCAGGGAGAGGGACGAACGGCTGATCCGCGAGGCCGCCCAGATAGAGGAGGCCAAATCCAGGTTCTCAAACCTCGTCGTCCCAGAGGATGCGGAGGAGGTGCGGAGCGTGTACCGTTCCCTCTCCAGAAAGCTGAATCCGGAGATAAACACTGAGCAGAGCGACGAGGCAAAGTCCTTCTGGCCAAGCGTCCACTCCGCGTACGTATGGGGCGATCTCTTCCACCTCAAGGCGCTCTTCATGATGGCTGAGGACTACCCGGAGAGTTACGATCTCCCCAGCGATATCGGAAGCATGAGGACAGCGCAGTCAATTCTGAAGGATAAGATAGAGTCGGCGAAACGCAAGGTCAGCAGCATAAAACAGCACCCAGTGTTCGAGTGGAAGGCTCTGTTGGATAACCCTGAGAAACTGGCCGCCGAACAGTCGAGACTGCGTGACGAGATCCAAAGGACCTCGCTCGAGTCCGTGGCCCTGCAGGATCTGCTTAAGACGCTGGAAATGAGAGGCGTGAGAAGATAGAGGCGCGCCGATCCGAAGCGGCTATCGGCTGACGCCGGAAGGAGTGACCGCAAGTGGGCAATCTGTGGGCCGGAAGATTTGACAGGGGAATGGACGCCATAGTCGAGGAGTTCAACGCGTCAATCGGCTTCGACAAGCGTATGTATAACTGCGACATCGACGGCAGCATAGCCCATGTCTCCATGTTGAGCGAGGTCGGTGTGGTAACCGAAGATGAGAAGAACGATATAGTCTCCGCGCTGGAGGAGATAAGGAGCGGCATCTCCAGCGGCAGTCTCGTGTTCACCGTAAAACAGGAGGACATTCACATGGCGGTAGAGGAAGCTCTGATCGCCAAGACAGGCGCGACGGGGAAGAAACTCCACACCGCGCGCAGCCGCAACGATCAGGCTCAGACCGACATGAGACTCTTCTTCATGAGGGAAACCGCCCTTATTCTCGAAGCGCTTGTGAAATTGCAGCGGGTCATCCTTGAAAAGGCTGACAGGAATACGGAGGAGCTGCTGGCCGGATTCACTCACATGCAGCACGCGCAGCCCGTCACCGCCGGCTTTCACCTGATGGCGTACTTTCAAATGTTTCGCAGGGACATAGAGCGCCTCATCGATACGCGCCGTCGGGCGAACCAGAATCCCCTCGGCTCGGGAGCGCTCGGGGGAACTACGTTTGACATAGACAGAAACATGACCACAGAGCTTCTCGGATTTGACTCGCCGTGCGAAAACGCCATGGATGCCGTCAGCGACCGCGACTACATCATCGAGTTCTTGTCCGCCGCCTCCATATCCATGATGCACGTCTCTCGTTTCGCTGAGGAGATCGTCTATTGGAACTCGTCCGAGTTCAAATTTATTTCGATAGACGACGGCTTCTGCACCGGCAGCAGCATGATGCCGCAGAAGAAGAATCCGGACGTGGCGGAATTGCTCCGAGGGAAGGTCGGCAGGGTGTACGGCGATCTGATTGCGCTGCTCACGGTCATGAAGGGCACGCCCCTCTCCTACAACAAGGATTTTCAAGAGGACAAAGAGCCTCTGTTTGACGCCATCGACGTCTGGAGGACATCAATATTGATCTTGGCTGCCATGATAGACAAGATGGAGTACAGGTCCGATGAAATTCAAAAACACCTCAACGATGGGTTTCTATGCGCCACGGACATCGCCGACAGTCTGGTCAGACAGGGCATCCCATTCAGGGACTCTCACTGGCTTGTCGGAAAGATGGTCAAGCTCTGCGAAAACAAATCCTGCGGGCTGCCGGACCTGGGTAAGGAGGACCTGGTCTCGCTGGATCCACGGTTCGAGTCTCTGGTCTTGCCGGACCTGTCCATGATGGGGTGCGTCAACGCCAGAAAAACTATGGGCGGGACAGCTCCGCAGGAGGTAAAAAGACAAATCGAGGTTGGGCGGAAATGGCTGGCCCAAATCAGCGCCGCGCACATGTAACCGCCGCATCTTCAGACGGCGCTGCCGGTCCAGTCGTTCGACCTCCATACCGGCCGTCGATTTGCCATCTCTTTGTCTTAGACAATCTGATACTAATAATATCAAACCCGGTGTTGTAATTTGTATAAAAGAGGATTGGACATTACGTATAATCCCGTATAAAATAAGCCTCACTGAGAAATCAAGCGTTGCGACGCGAGATGACTCTGACAGATGCATGTCTTGTTCCGCCAGCTGAGAGCGTTGTTTTTTCATATAAGCTGAACTTAATTACAACTCTTGAATTAGGGTGATCGATATGTTTAAGAATTTAAGCTTGCAGACAAAAATATTTTCCCTCGTCTCCATCGCCGTCATCGTGTCCTTCCTGATACTGACGCTGGTAGTCTCGAACAAGACGTTCGAGATGGCGAAGAAAGACGCCTTCAACCTTGCCCAGGAAACCGCGGACAAATACAAGAACGAAATAAAAGCGGAGTTACAAGGCGTGAGGATAACCTCTGAAACGCTTTCGACCGTGTTCGAGGCGTTGAAGGACAACGGACTCACCGACAGAAAGATGATGAACGACATCTTGAGAAATACCCTTGCCGAAAAGGAGTATATAACCGCGTTTTGCATAGCGTATGAACCGAACGCTCTGGACGGGAAGGACGAGCTGTTCGCGGGGACGGATCGGGCGTATGACGACACCGGGAGATACGCGCCTTATTGGAACAAGCTGAGAGGCAATAACGACGTCGAGCCGCTGTACGACCTAGACA
>JAISLO010000132.1 GCA_031290815.1 Synergistaceae bacterium
TTTTGAAACAATTCGTTCAGCCTGTACCAGTCCTCCGTATTGGAACAGTCAGCGTTCAGGCTCTCCGCCACGCTGGCTATCAGCTCCTTCTCCATCGAGCCGTCCGCGCGCATTTTGACCAGCAGGCTCAGGTTGTCATAGGGCTTGTATATTTTGTCTATGATCTCCGGATCGAATGATTCCGCCGCGATGAGCCCGGTGTCGGTTTCGCCTTTGTTGAGGGAATCCTGCACGAGCGCGGCCAGAAAACTCCTGAATATGTTGCCCGCTCCGAAGTGGATCCACGTCGGCGCTTCCTTCGTCCGCGCCGCCATTTTCAGCGCGTCGTACCGCGGCAGGCGAATGCCGGCGCGGTCGAAATCCGTTTTCTTATTTAAATTGGCAATTCGCAATTTCAACATGCGGTCTTCTTCCTACCTTTGTTCCACGAGGTGCTTCCCTAATTTTTTCTCGAGAAAATCCTGCAGATATGTGAGAGCGGTGCTGAAGATCAGATAGATCAATCCTACCTCCATGTAAATCCATAAAGGGTACATCTTTACGGCCGTGATCTGCTGGCCGATTTGAAAAATTTCCGCTACTGTGAGAGTCGCCACGAGCGACGTGTCCTTCAGCAGGCTGATGAACGAGTTGCCGAGCGACGGCACCGCTACCAGCGCCGCTTGCGGCACTATCACGTATCGCATCGTCTTCAGCTTCGTCATGCCGAGAGCTTTTGTCGCTTCCCACTGCCCTTTGGAGATCGAGAGCAGGGCCGCCCGTATCACCTCCGAGTTGTAGGCGCCCTGGCTGACGCTAAGCCCTATGACGGCCGACACAAAAGGCGTGAATACGATGCCGATGTTCGGCAATCCATAGAAGATGACAAACAACTGAACGATCAGCGGCGTTCCTCGTATGACCCATACATAAAAGGCCGCTGTGTAAGAGAAAGCCTTGATTTTAGAGAGGCGCATAAGAGCCGTCATAAACGCCAGCATCAAGCCTATTCCGAATGAAATAAGAGTCAGTGGAACGGTTACGATGAGGCCCGCCTTGAACATCGGCCAAAATGAATCAAACAGCAGGTTTATGATTTTCGTCGTTTCGTTCACTACGCTGCCTCCCAGGGGACCAGGGGGCGGCGCGCCGCCTCCCGGTCACATATTCGATTATTTCTTGTAAATGCTGATGTTGTCGGAGACCTCCTTGCCGAAGTATTTCTCCGCGAGGCTGTAACAGGCGCCGTCCGCGATCATTTCCTTGATGATTTCGTCGACTTTCTTCGAGAGGGAAACGTCTTCTTTGCGGAACATTGCCGCCGACTCGATCTCATAGCTGTTCTCCGGCTTGTAAATGGCGGCGATGCGCACCTTCACGTCAGGGCGTTCCTTCATGTACTCGACGATCGACGTCAGATTGTTGATGGAGGCGTCCACGCGGCCTGTTACAATCAGGTCCATCGCTTGCGTCAGCGAAGCGTCGGACAGTGTCGCGCCGTATTTGCGGGCGATGTTTCCAGCGGTGCTGGTCAGGGAATTAGCGCACTTTTTGCCCTTGAGGTCCTCGAACGCGTTGATATCCTTGTTGCCCTCCGCGACGACTACCGCGAACGGGTTTTCCGCGTAGGGAACCGACATCGAGTAACGTTCCTGCCGCTCTTTCGTCGGGTTTACCCCGCAGATGACGGTGTCGTAGCGCTTGGCGTCGAGCCCAGCGATTACGCCGTCCCACTTGTTGGAGATGTTGAATTCGGCCTTGACTCCCAGGCGTTTCGCTATTTCCTTGGCGATGTCGACTTCGAAGCCGGTCAATTCGCCTGTCCCCTGCTCGTTGTAGACATATGGAATCCAGTTGCCCTCCGCGCCGATTGTAAGCTTGCCGGCCTTTTTGATCCTTTCCAGGGAACCGTCGTCAGCCGCCATGACAGTGGACGCGAATCCCGCAATCATAGCCGCTGCGAGTATGATCAATCCGATTTTTTTAACCTTCATTCTTCCATCATCCTTTCCTTGTCTTCGCAGGTCTTTGTGTGTCTCCCAAAAATCACGCTCTCGTCAGTCTCGCCCATATCTTACCCCCTCATGGTTTCGGGAGCTCGGCGCGTCAATCCGTCAGAAAACGCTCCAGCACCCTCATATTTTTCAAATCCGCCGCCAGCGGGTCGGCGAAATAACGCTCATCAGCGATCTCTTGAACTAAATATCCGGCATAGCCGTATGTTTCCATGACGGCGATCTGCCGTTCCAGCGGGGTGTTGCCGTCGCCCCACGCGTTGTGCACATAAGGATCCCCGTCCAGAAAGTGCATATGCACGAGGTTTTCCCCGAACGCGTCGAACCACTGAGTCAGCGTTTCCCCAGCCGCGCCGGTGGCAATGGTGTCCGCCGTCATCTTCAGATTTGGATGATTGACTATCTCGAACATTTTCTTCGCCGAAGCGAGATTGTTTACGATATTCGACTCGTCGCCGCGCAGGGATTCCATGGCCAGTGTTACGCCAAGCGTCCCAGCCCGCTCGGCCAGCGCGTGAAGATTTTCGGCGGACCGTTTCCACATGTCGTCTTCATCCTCGCCAGCGTAGCCCCAGCCAGAGTTGACTACTGAGATCTTTGCCTCCAGCTCGTGTGCCACGCAAATGCCGTTGCTGAAATACCGGCGGCTTCGCTCCATGTGAAAAGGCTCCATAGCCGCGTACTGATATTGATAAGCGCAACTGGGCGACGTCACTGACACGACCTTCATATTTCGCGAGCGAAGTTTCTTTTTCAAAGAGACACAGTCCCCGTATCCCTCCGAGTCCAGCCAGAAATGAGAAGCGCCGCACCAGAGTTCGATGTTCGAAAACATGGCTTTCTGCTGACAATCGAGGAAGTAATCGAAGGAAAATTTCTGATAATGCTGATTCATCGCCGCCAGCTGTTCACGCTTAATCTCCGCCACAATCACTCACCCGTTCCGCTAGGTATCTGTAATTTCGCGCGTCCGCCCCGGCCGGGTCTGAGACCTCAAACTCGCCCCTTCGGTATTGCGATAAAACGCCTCTGTAGCCGCTTCCGGCAATCTGTCCCGCGAATTTTTCGCAGGGCAGGCAACCTTCTCCCCACGGACGATAACCATTGTAATTCCCGTCGACGAAACGCACCAATACGATATCGTCTCCGAAACTGCCGAACC
>JAISLO010000133.1 GCA_031290815.1 Synergistaceae bacterium
GAATATTGCGTCCAATTTCGTTTTCGGTATGCTTTCACCGGTCAGATCCTCGAATGCTCGTATCATTCCATCGTTGTTGGAAACACCGCCCGAAAATCTCAGCCCCGGCTCCATATCCACTCTTTTAATAAGCGTATATACTCGCGAAGCCGTAGAATTATGTACGCTCGCCGCTATATCTTCCGGCCGTTCGCCCGCGGCGCACAGAGATATGATCTCCGATTCTGCGAAAACGACGCAAGTGCTGTTTATCGGAATCTCCTTCTTTGCGCGCAGCGATACTTCCCCCAACTCCTGAGTCGTATAGCCAAGGATGTTCGCGACTTTTTCCAAAAAACGGCCGGTTCCCGCCGCGCATTTGTCGTTCATGACAAAATTGATTACCTTGCCGGTCTGCGCGTCGATCTTGATCGCCTTTGAATCCTGCCCGCCTATGTCAATGATTGTACGCGTGCTCGCATCCAGGAAATGTACACCCATACCGTGACATGAAATTTCGGAGACGATTTGAAGAGGTACGTTTCCAAATTTGAGCGCGACCCTTCCGTACCCCGTGCCTACGATATAATCGATGTCATCCAAAGCAATTCCGGCATTTTCAAACAAAACGCCCAACAATTCGTTCGCCGTCTCCTGCATGTTGTAGCCCGTCCCCAACAATGCCGTGTAAAGCTTGCCATCGTGTAACAAAGCAGCTTTGCTAGATCTCGATCCTATATCTATGCCAATGACCTTATATTTCCCGTTATCCAGGATTTTATCCACCAATCTGCCATCGATAACATCGTTCACATTCAATATCATGTTCTTCCTTCCCATCCTTCTCACGTCAGCTCTCTGTTCCGAGGTAATATTTCTGCGCAAAAATTGCCGCGCCGAGAGCGCCGTTGTAAGTCATGTCCAAATTGGTATTCGTAAAGCCATGCCCAATTACTTGTTCCAAAGCCGCTTTCATGCCAGGATTTTGCGAAACCCCGCCGGAAAATACCATTTCCGGCTTCAAACCGATCCTATTTACCAAGTTTCTCACTCGCCTTGCCGAAGCCAAATTCACGGCGTTCAATATATCCTCTTTGGGAGCGCCTTTCGTTTTTAAGGTAATAATCTCCGATTCAGCGAAAACAACACATTGGCTGCTTATCTCCTGCCCTCCTTTCGACGAAAGGCTGAGTTCACCCGACTCTTCCAACGACACGTCCAGAAGCTCCGCGACTCTTTCCAAAAACCTACCGGTGCCAGCCGCGCATTTGTCGTTCATAATAAAATCGACGACTTTGCCGTTTTCGCGATCTATTTTGATAGCCTTTGAATCCTGTCCGCCGATGTCTATTATTGTTTCAGTAGAGGAGTTCAGGTAATGAGCCCCTAAACCGTGACAGGATATTTCGGTGACTATGCGTATGGGCACGTCGTCGCTTTTGAAAGCGATGCGGCCATATCCGGTTCCTACGACATGTGATATATCCGATATCCCCAGACCAGCCTGCTTCAATACTTTTTCGATCAGGTAATCAGCGGTCTGCTGCATATCTATCGAAGTCGCCGTGATTGCCAGGCTCAACTCGTCCTTTGTAAGCAACGCTGCTTTCCCTGTTCTGGAGCCAATATCGACGCCTATTGTTGCAACGTCCTGAAGTTCGTCCAGTAAATCCTGTGAAATTACTGTTGAAGTTTTCATTTTCCCCTCCTGAAAAATTTTTATATTTTCTGTGCTTATGTCTCAGGACAAAAATGACCTTAATGATTGCTATAAGCAGTCTTATCCGGAATTATGGGTATCAATGTCCGTTGACATCAATCATGTTCACTGTAAAATTTTCTTCTGGATCCCTTTTATAAGGATATCTAAAATCAACCCCACGCCGCCGATTGACATCAAACCGATAAACATTACGTCAGGCCGCGCTATTTCCCGCGAATACGCGATCATGAAACCCAATCCGCTCGAGCTTGCTATGAGTTCCGCCACGGCTATACCTTTCCACGCGTTGCCAAACCCTTCTCTTATACCCATTAATATCGAAGGAAAAGCCGCGGGCAAAATCACCCGGAAAATGCAAGTTATTCTGTTCTTTCCTAAAAGCCTGGCTACTTCCAAATATTTAGGATCGATCCCCCTGATGCCGCCTTCGGTATTTATGAAAACAGACCAGAAGCAGCCGATCATGATTAAAACTATCTTGGCCGGCTCACTGATGCCCAACGTCATAATGCATATCGGTATCCAAGCCACATTGGGTACACATCGCGCCACGCCGATTATCACAGTCAAAGCCGCGTTTATACGGGGAAACAAACCGGTGATCGTTCCTACGGTAAGGCCAAAAACAGTCCCAAAGAAAAAACCGAATAAAAAACGCTGCATGCTGATGCAAAAGTACTCAAAATATTTCCCGTTTTTTATATATACGTCCCATGTGGTTAAAATTTTCAACGGAGAAGGCAGTATGGCGCTGTTTATGAGCCCTTTTTCCGAAGATGACTGCCAAAGGATGATCAAAACAATCGGGAGCCCCGCCGCGAGAATCAGATTCCGCTTATCTATGCGCTTCAATCCGCATGCCGATTTCAACACGATTTCTTTTATTGATCGCATGGAATATTCCCCCTCTCAAAGGCCATTAATCAAGGCCCCTTGTGCGGCATTTCCAATACTCGCTTATCGAATCCACCGCCGTGATTCGACGCATAAAAAAAGACCCCTTACCCAATCGAACAGAACAGAGGCCTCTGTCAAACCGAATAAAAAAACGCGTTACGCGCCATTATCCGGGAGGCGAAAGGCAACACGCGTTACAACAAAAAACGGCTACATTCCTGACGTGTTCTGCAATTATTTTGTCCATCGCTCTTGCCGCCCTCCCATAAAACATACTTATTAATTAGTAATACTAGGTTTAGTATATATGGTTCTTTCGCATTGTCAAGGGGGCGCGCCAACAGGTTTTGATTCCCCATGTCAGGTTAGTATCTCCTCAAACCATAGGTTGGCAATTTCAAATCTCTATAGATGCTGACTATCTCGACGTTCACAAGATTTTGCTTTTTCACCCACTGGGTGAAAAAGCAGAATCCCATGAACCATGAGATAATCAGCATCTACAAAGATTTGAAATTGCTAAGGACTTGTCGAATAATAACTTGACAGCTTTAGCGTTTAACCATCATAGAAGTGCTGTGAATATCAGTAACTAATGGTTAAATTTTTCTTTTATAGTTCCGAAATATTCAAGTTATTTATCGACAGTTCCTAATCTGTGGTTTGAGGTCCTTATTGTCATATTGCGAATATCGTGATAGAGTTCCTGACGTCAGGTTGTTACAGTTCGTGAAGCGGGTGAAGATGTGAAGAGAGAAAGTCTTGTCATTACGGATGCTTTTGCGGCAAATAGAGGCCTTTGGTGGTGGCGTTAAAGTCACCCGAGGGGCTCTGATGCTTTAGATTCAAAGGGGACTCTGAGGGTTTGAAATTTCCTTCTTGAGCCCCCTTTTTGCGTTTATCAGAATAGTATCGAAAATAACGAGGGGCGCTCTCTTCTGAGAGGTCCCTCTTTATTTTGCGGCAATCCCTCAAGGGGCGGCCGACATAAAACAATGGAAGGAGAATGTGCAAATGGAGATCATGGAAAAGATGGAAACGACCGGAGCGATGCAGGGGAGGGACACGGTCCCTCAGGAGAGGAAGACGCTTGGGATTGCTGACGTGCTGCTGATAGGCATACTGCTGGCTGCCGGCGCGGTGCTCAAGTTCTTCGTCGGCTCAGTGATCAACTTTGGGATGAAACCAAACTTCATCATAGCTATGTACTGCCTCATAATTCTGCTGACGAAGCCTCGCTTGAAAGAAGCTGCCATAATAGGCGTATTGGCTGGCGCGATATGTCAGTTTTTCCCCGGTCAGCCGTACATCAACTTCGTGAGCGAGCTTGCCGGCGCCATCGCGATGTGCCTGCTGACCATGCTGCCGCTGAAAATTTTCGGCCTGTCGGTGAAGACTGTCATCTGCACGTTTTTGAGCACTCTTGTGAGCGGATTCACGTTTATAGGGGTCATGTATCTCATGTATTACTCCGGCGCAGACATCACGCCGACGCCCCTCATGGCCTTCATGGCGATCATCTTTGGAACCGCTTTCATCAACTCGCTCATAGTTCAGGCGCTTTACGTTCCGCTCGGGCTGGCGCTGAAAAAATGACCGGAACGGATGTGATTCCGGCGGGAGCCCGCAGATGATAAAGACAGCCGGTCTCTGCTTCCGTTACGCAGGCGGCGGGAGAAACGCTCTTTCAGACATCGACCTCGAGATAAACGACGGCGATTTTTTTGGTATCATCGGTTCGAGCGGGGCTGGAAAGTCCACCTTGACATACGCGCTGAACGGCCTGGTGCCCCACCACTTTCGGGGCGACTTCGCCGGAGAGGTGACGGTGAACGGCCTCGACACCAGGCGGAGCGCTCCGGAGGCGCTCGCTCGGCACGTAGGAAGCGTGTTCCAGGATATAGACAGTCAGATGCTCGCGTCAGTCGTGGAGGACGAAATCCTCTTCGGTCTGGAGAATTTTGCGATACCGCGCGAAGAGATAGAGCGAAGGGTGGAGGACTCTCTCGCGTCGACGGGGATTTCCGAGCTCAGGAGAAGGAGTGTGTCGTCCCTCTCGGGGGGACAGAAGCAAAAGGTTGCCATAGCCGCTATAGTGGCGCTGAGGCCTGCCATAGTAGTGCTCGACGAGCCGACTGGGGAACTCGATCCCCAGTCGAGCCGGAGAGTGTTTGAGATATTGAAAGATCTGAACGAGGATCACGGTGTCACCATCGTGCTGGTCGAACAGAAGATAATGCTGTTGTGCGAGTTTGCGAAGCGCCTGGCGGTCATGGGCAGCGGAAGCCTTATTTTGAGCGGTCCAGTGAAAGATGTTCTGAGTCACGCGGAAGAGCTAGAGGAGGCCGGCGTCAACATACCAAGGGTTGCGGCGCTCGCACGCAGACTCGAGGAGAGAGGGCTGTACCAGGGAGATGTCCCGCTGGACATAGGGCGGGCAAGGATAATGATAGAGGGGATACTCTGCGATGCTTCGTTTTGAGGAAGTGTGCTTCGGCTATGGAAGGGAGAATACGATCTCCGGCGCGTCGTTTGAAATCGGAGACGGCGAGTTCGTGGCGCTGCTGGGCGAGAACGGGGCCGGAAAATCGACACTGCTCAGGCTGTGCAATGGCCTGCTAAAGCCGACGTCCGGCCGAGTCACTGTGAGAGGGCATGATACGGCAACGATCAAGACGAGCGCAATCGCCAGCTTCACCGGATTTCTCTTCCAGAACCCGGACAGGCAGATCTGCCAGAATACTGTGTACGGAGAGATAATGTTCGGGCTCGAATATGTCGTTCCGGATGAGCTGGAGAGGCGCGGGAGGGCGGAGGAGATGCTCGGTCTGTTTTCTCTGGATGGCCGCCGGGACCCGTTCGGGATGAGCCGCGGAGAACGCCAGCAGACTGCCCTGGCCGCGATACTGGCCCGCAGACCCAAATTGCTGCTCCTGGACGAGCCCACGACGGGACTCGATTACCGCGAGTGCATGACGATCATGGGGATCGTATCGAATTTGAACGCGGAGGGCACGACCGTATTCATGATCTCGCACGACATGGAAGTCGTGGCTGACTTCGCGCGGCGCGCGCTCGTTCTGAGCGGAGGCAGGCTGATAGGCGACGGGCGCGTCAGACAGATAATGAAGGACGCCGCCCTTCTGAGAGAAGCGTCGCTGCTTCCCGCACAGATACCAGCTCTGGCGATGTCCCTCGGGAATGGTTTTTCCGACGCGTTTACGGTTGACGAGATGGTGGAGTCGGTCGAGCGGGCCCTCCTGCGTAGGGCTTGTGGGGCGAGGGCGCAATGAACGGATTTCTCGGCTATGTAAACGGCAGCTCTCCGCTCCACAATCTGCATCCTCTGACGAAGATGATAATGTCCGTCGCCCTCTGCGCGCCGTGTTTCTTGAGCGGAAATCACCTCCTGATACTTGGCATAATAGCGCTCAACCTGTGTCTTTTTGCATCGGCTGGAGGTGCGGGGCGAGCGATAACGACGCTTCTGTCATTCGTAAAGTTCTCGGCGGTGCTGTTCGTATTGCAGGTCCTCTTCATCAGGGATGGTACGCCGATTTTTACGCTCCCCCCAGGTATAGTGGTCACACGAGAGGGCGTTATGTTCTCGCTGCTCTTCGTCCTGAGGTTCATGGCATCCACCATGCCCCTGGCTCTCATGCTGTCGGTCACTCCGGTGGGGGACATCTCGAACGTGCTCGTGCGCAATCTTCGCATACCGTACAAGTACGCGTTCGTGATAACGACGGCCGTGCGCTTCATACCGCTGTTTTCGGAGGAGATGCTGGGCATCATGGAAGCCCAGACGGCTAGGGGAGTGGAGTTCGACACGAAGAATTTCATAAAGAAAATAAGGCTTCTCGTACCGCTCTGTGTTCCACTGTTGGTTTCGTCGGTGAGAAAGATAGAGAACAGCGCAATCTCAGCGGAGCTGCGCGGGTTCAACCTCAGAACCAGGCTGAGCGGCTACAAACAATACAGCTTTGGAGCAAACGACGTCTTGGTCATCGCCGCCTGCGCCGCGATAATCGCATTCAGCGCGTCAGGGATTTTGCCGTGACTGGGGGAATAACTGTACTCCGCAGCCTGCCGAGGGATTCATACTTATATCCACGCTGACTGTTCCTCGTCGCGAAGCCTTCGCCGCAACCCCTTGCTTCCTGGCAGGGCTGACTCCACCTCGTCCCAGAATGCCTTGCTGTGGTTCATGTGCTTCAGGTGGCAGAGTTCGTGGACTATGACGTACTCCGCAACTGAATCGGAGAGCATTGCCAGCCGCGAGTTGAAGAACAGCGCCCCGCTCCTCGAACACGATCCCCAGCGCGTCAGCGCGTACTTCACGCTCGCGAGCCTCGGGCGAACGCCGATCTTCTTGGACCATGCGGGGACCAGCGATCTGACGATCTCCTCGGTCTCAGACGTGTACCAGAATATGAGACGTTTGCGCCTGTCCTCCGACGGAGGGATGCGCAGGATTATGGCCGCGAGACCGCCGGACACCTCGACCGGAGGTCTTGCCCTGCTCGCTCTGTTTGGCCGTCCTTCCCTCGGAGGGAGGGTCAGAATGCGCAGCTGCCGGCCCTTGTAGGGCAGGATTTCCCCGTCCCTCAATGAACGTTTCATGACACACCCTCCCCGCTCGCGCGGACACGCGGCGCGTCCGCCCTCTCCTTCGCGCCGCGTTCAGGCGGCCTGACGCCGCGAAAGGCGCAGGATAGACCTCGCGGCCCATATACCCGAGGCCGACGCCTGCACCACTCCTCTCGTCACGCCAGCTCCATCTCCGGCCGCCCACAATCCGGGTATCCTGGTCATGAGGGATGAATCCAGATCAAGCTTGAGGCTGAAGAACTTCACCTCCACACCATAGAGAAGCGTGTTGGGGCTGTTGACCCCTGGGATTATCTCGTCGAGCGCCTCTATCATCTCGACTATTCCAGTGAGGTGCCTGTATGGCAGGACGAACGAGAGATCGCCGGGCTCAGCGCTCGCCAGCGTCGGTCTGACCAGTCCTCGGGAGATCCGCTCTGCGGTGGAGCGCCTTCCCTTTCGCAGGTCGCCGAGGCGCTGAACCATGACGCCGCCCGCAAGCATATTCGCGAGGCGGGCTACATGGCTGCCGTAGCCGGTCGGGTTCTTGAACGGCCTGGAGAACATGGTGGAGACGAGGATGGCGAAGTTCGTGTTATCCGTCTTGCGCTCATCGTCCCTGTTCGAGTGGCCGTTTACCGTCAATATGCCCTGGCGCGACTGATACTCCGTCGTGACCTCTCCGTTGGGACACATGCAAAAGGTCCTGACCCTGTCGTCGAAGGTCGGGGTGTCCAGTATCGCCTTTATCTCGTAGAACTGGTCGGTAATTTCCTTCGCCCAGGCGGACGGAATCTCGACCCTCACGCCGATGTCCACGGGCAGCGACGCTATGTCGAGTCCCAGCTTGTTTATCGTCTCCTCCATCCACGGAGCGCCCTCGCGCCCTGGCGCTAGGAGGACGTTTCGCGCCGATATGATTTCGCCGTCCGAGAGCTTGACGCCGCTGACGGCGCCGTCCGGGGCCAGGACTATCTCGCTCACTGCCGTGTTCATGCTGATGTCGAACAGGCTTTTCGCGCGTATGTAGAGATTGCGCAGGATGTCCTTGGAGCGGTCGGTTCCCATGTGGCGTATTATGGCCGGCAGCACGTTGAGGCCAGCCCTTCTGGCCCTGTCGATTATCTTTGACGCCAGATCTCCCTCCGGTTTGAAGATGTCGGAGGATGCCCCATGCTCCAGATAGATTCGATCGACCTCCGCGATGAGAGACACCAGCTCTTCCCTTCCGCAGTACTGTTCCATATTGCCTCCGAACTCGGGCGTCAGGGTGAGCTTCCCGTCGCTGAACGCTCCTGCGCCTCCCCAGCCGCAGATCACGCCGCAGGGCTTGCATTGCGCGCACTCGGCGGCTCCGAGCTTCAGCGGGCAGGAGCGCTTGTCGATATCTCGGCCCTTGTCGAGCATCAGAACGCCCATTCCGGCGCGCGACAGCTCGAGCGCCGCAAACAGCCCGGCAGGCCCGGCGCCGACTATTATTACGTCATATTGATCTTTCATCAGTGATTCTCCCCAAACTCACAACAGTATACACAAAGCGCCGATCAAATCGGCATTCTGAACATTGCCGGCAAACGCCAAACGTCGTGATTATACACCCAAAGTGGTATATAATTGCCGCATCTTAGCGCGCTTATTTCGAGGAGGAATGCAAGCGATGAAATTCGAAGTTTCGGGCGGCGGCGCCCAGATCTGGGACAAAGATGTGCTGGGGCTCGCCCTTTACGAGGGTTTTTCCGAGGAGGATCTGTCACCGCTTCCGCCGGACTCCGCCAAGATCGTCTGGTTGGAGGTCTCCCGCGGAAATTTCAAGGCGAAGAAGGGGAGTTCGCTGGTCGTTCCGCTCGCCGGCGAAAGACCTCAGTGTGTGGTCTTAGCCGGCTTGGGCAAGAAGGAGGAGGTCCGGGCCGACAATTACCGTCTCGCCGCGTTTACTGCAGCGCGCGCGGCGGCAAATCGCAAGGCGTCAAGCGTGTCCATCGTTATGACAGACGCGGCTGGACATGAAATCAAACACGATAGGGAGATCTCCCGCTGCGTCGCCGGCGGGGTCGTGCTCGCCGGATACAGATTTGAAAAGTACCGCTCGCCGGATGAAGACGACAACTTCAAGCCCGTCGAGACGGCGGATGTGCCCGGCGCGGACCCTGGCGCTCTAGAGGAAGGGCGCATAATATCGGCCGGGCAGTGCTGGGCGAGAGATCTGGCAAACGAGCCTGGCAACGTGATCAATCCTGAGACGTTCGAACGCGAGGCGAGAAAAACAGCAGAGGATTACGGTTTGGAGATCACGGTCTTCCATGCCCCGGAGCTCGAGCGGAAGGGAATGAACGCGCTGCTGTCGGTCGGCCGCGGGTCGGCGACCCCTCCGAGGCTGATACACCTGACGTACAGGCCAAAGGCCGAGTCCAGGGGAACGGTCGCGCTAGTCGGAAAGGGGATCACGTTCGACAGCGGGGGGTTGTCCATCAAGCCGGCGGATTCCATGGTCACCATGAAGGGAGACAAGACAGGCGCGTGCGTCGTGCTCGCAGCCGTTAAGGTCGCGGCGGAACTGAAGCTGCCGCTCACGGTTCACGCGATAACAGGGGTGGCGGAGAACATGCCTGGGGGCGGCGCGTATCGCCCCGACGACATAATAAGGGCTTACAACGGCAAGACGATAGAGGTGAACAACACGGACGCCGAAGGCCGTCTTACCCTGGCGGACGCCCTGGCCTACGCGTCTGAGCTGGCGCCCGACGCGCTGATAGACATAGCGACTCTCACCGGCGCGTGCGCAGTGGCCCTTGGGGACACGACAGCCGGGCTGTTCACCAACGACGACTCGCTCGGCGACGAGTTCCTGGAGGCGGCCAAGCGAAGCGGCGAGAGATTCTGGAGACTCCCGATGGACGACGAGAACCTCAGGAAGAAGATAAAGTCACCGGCAGCGGACGTGATAAACTCGGCGGGACGTTACGGCGGGGCAATAACGGCCGCGATGTTCCTGGAGAACTTCGTGAAAAAAGGTCAGCCCTGGATTCACCTGGACATAGCGGCAACGGACTTCGCCAAGGAGGCGTACTCATACTACTCCAAGGGCGCGACCGCTTTCGGCATGAACTCGATCATCGGCTTCATTCTGAAGAGGGCGGGGGAGTAGATACTTAGGAAAATTTTTCATGCCAAATTTGGCACGAGAATTTGAAAGTTGCTTTTCCAGTTTATCTGGGATAGGCATACTCATCTGATTTCAACCAAGCGTCAATGGCATGGCTGATGCCGCATAAACACTGCCGCCAAAATTTTTCGGCATCAGCTGGCCTTGACCCTCTTGAAACACGCGACGGAGTGGCCGTTTGATGTTTCTATCAATTCGGGATCGTTCCCCCGGCACATTTCCATGCAGTCGTCACAGCGCGCGGCGAAACGGCAGCCTGGTTTCACGTTGATCGGGCTTGCAACCTCCCCTCGGATTACCTTCATCTCCTTGTTTCTGCGAGAGATGTCAGGCTCGGGAATTGCGGCCAGCAACGCGTTGGTGTAGGGGTGCAGCGGATTTTCGAACAGTTCGTCAAAGTCCGCGATCTCGACGCATTTGCCGAGGTACATGACCATGATTTTGTCGGAGATGTGTTTTACGACGCTCAGGTCGTGGGTGACGAACATATAAGTGAGTTTGAATTCCTCCTGCAAATCCATGAGCAGGTTCAATATCTGGGCCTGTATGGACACATCGAGGGCCGAGACTGGTTCATCGCAGACTATGAACTTGGGGTCGAGGGAGAGGGCGCGGGCGATGCCTATGCGCTGACGGCGTCCTCCGTCCAGCTCGTGTGGGTATGAACTGGCGTACCTCCTGGCTAGGCCCACCATGTCCATGAGCTCCGCTGCGCGGTTGAATGTTTCCATTTTATTTTCAAACACCTTGTGGATGAAAAGGTATTCTGCAATCAGTTCGATAACCGACATCCGAGGATCAATGCTGGAATATGGATCCTGGAATATGATCTGCATGTTTCTGCGCATGTCGTGTACCTGTCTGCCCTTGAACTTTGATATATCCTGCCCGTTGAACAGCACTTGGCCCGATGTCGGCTCTATCAGCCTCAGTATCAGACGCCCGACCGTGCTCTTGCCGCAGCCGCTCTCGCCCACTACCCCCAGCGTCTCTCCGGAGGAGATTTTGATGTTTATTCCATCGACCGCGTGAAGCATGGATCCCCCTTTTAACTTAAATAGTTTTCGCAGTTCGACCGTTTCGATCAATGGAATATTTTTTTCTTGCATTTACATTGCCTCCTGATGTTGACTGCTTCGATCGAGAGAGTACAAATGGCAGCTCAGCCTGTGTTTGGCCTTTTGAACTGGCCCTGGGCGCTCTTTCTCGCAGATATCCATGCGGTTTCCGCACCTCGGGGCGAATACGCAACCCTTTGGAAGGTTTGACGGGTCGGGCATGAGCCCAGGAATCGGTATCAGGCGTTTGGCCTGAGAGCGCAGGTCAGGAAGAGAGTTGAAGAGACCGGCGGTATAGGGATGACGCCGGTCGCCGGTGAAGACATCCTCTACCGTTCCGGCCTCGATGATCTCCCCTGCGTACATGACCGCAACGTCGTCGCAGGTTTGCGCCACTATGCCAAGATCGTGGGTTATGAGCAGCATGGCCGTCCCGAGCCGGTCTCGCAGATCCTTGATCATGTTGAGCACCTGAGCCTGGATGGTGACGTCTAGCGCGGTGGTCGGCTCGTCGGCGATCAAAAGCTCCGGCTCGCAGGACAGAGCTATAGCAATTACGACGCGCTGCTTCATGCCTCCAGAGAACTGATGGGGGTACTCGAGCCGGCGTTGAGGCATAATTCCCACCATCTGAAGGATGTTTTCAACCCGTCTGTTCACTTCATCGTGCGGCATTTTTCCATTGTGCAGCTCAATTGCCTCGGCAATCTGATCGCCGACTGTCATGACCGGGTTGAGGCTGGTCATTGGGTCCTGAAATACCATTGCTATGCGGTTCCCGCGTATGACCCGCATCATGTTCTCGTCCAGCTTCAAGATGTCCTGCCCGTTGAACTCTATCTTTCCGCTTTCGATTCTGCCAGTGGCGGCCGGCAGCAGGCGCAGGATTGAGAGCGCCGTCGTGGTCTTTCCAGCCCCGGTTTCGCCGACCAGCCCAAGCGTTCTTCCCCTCGTGACGGTGAGGAATATGTTGTTCACCGCCTCCACCGTTTCGAGATCGGTCTTGTAGACCACCTTCAAATTTTCTATGTTGAGCAGCACTCCGTTGTCGTTGTTTTCCAGCATCGATTATTCCTCTCTTGTCCCCAGGAGGTCAGCTCTTCAGGTGAGGGTCCAGCGCGTCGCGGAGGCCGTCGCCGATGAGGTTGACCGAACATGCCGACAGCACGATTGCGGCTGCCGGAAAGAAAAGCAAGTGAGGCGACGTGCGCAGATAGATGCGCGCATCGGCCAGCATCAGGCCCCATTCCGGCGCGGGCGGCGGCATGCCCAGGCCCAGAAAGCTCAGCGTCGATTCGTAGAGAATTATCTTGGCCACATTCAGGGTGGTGTTTACAATTATGACGCCCATCGCGTTCGGGATGATGTGAGTCGCGATTATCCTGGCGCTGCTCGCGCCTCCGGCCCTTGCCGCCTCAACATATTCCAGCTCGGATAGGTTGAGCACCTGCGACCGGACAAGCCTGACGTAGTTCGTGAAATAGGCCAGCGTCAGCGCGACCAGCAGGTTGATAAAGTTGGCCCCGAGCGCCACGACGACAGCCATGGTAAACAGTATGTCAGGCACGGACATAAAAATGTCCAGAGCGCGGCAGATGACGCTGTCCACGTATTTTCCGAAATAACCCGCAACCGCACCCAGCAGGCTGCCGAGCAGGCACGAAGTCATCGTCGCTATGACCGCTATGGAGAGGGATGTGCGGCCGCCGTGCAGGACGCGGGCGAATATGTCGCGCCCGTATGCGTCGCAGCCGAAGATATGCTCCAAAGATGGCTGGGCGTTCTTCTTGAGCATGTTCTGCTTTGTGGCCAGTGAGTACGGGGCGATCACGTCCGCCATCAGAATGACCGCCAGCATCACGGCCAGCATCACGAGGCCGATGACAGCCCCTCTGCTCTTCCTAAAACGGCGCCATATTTCCTTTCCCTGGCTCTGCTTTTTGAAGGTTATCTCGGTCTTTTCTCTCACGCGAGAGTTTTCTTCCTGTCCCATTTTCATTCACTTCTGCCCGTCGTATATTTAGCCCTGATCCGTGGATCGATAAAGGCGTATGTAAGATCGACTATCAGCATCACTATCGTGAAGCATATCGATATCAAAATCGTCCCAGCCAGAATGATGGGCTCGTCCTTGAACAATATCCTGTCGATTATCAGGCTGCCTATGCCTGGGATGGAGAACATCTTCTCCGCCACTACCGCGCCGCAGATCAGCACCCCAAGGCTGAGTCCAACCTGCGTTATGACTGGCAGCAGCGCGTTCAGGAGGGCGTGTTTCCAGATGACCGTCCTCTCAGAGGCTCCCTTGGCCCTGGCGGTGCGGACGTAGTCCTGACGGATGGCCTCCAGCATCGACGATTTTGTAAAGCGCATTACCTGCGCCGCAGGAGGGATGGCTATGGTGAGGGTAGGCATGATGTAGTGATAAAAGGTTGTCGCGCCGAAGGATGGCAGCCAGCCCAGCTTCAGCGAAAATATGAAGAGCATCAGCAGCCCGAACACGAACGCGGGAATGGCAGCGATGAAAAACGCTATGACGGACGGAATCGTGTCCCACAGGGAGTACTGTTTTACCGCGGTATAAATGCCTGGCGGGATGCCCACCAGGGACGAGAGCAGGACACCGATCAG
>JAISLO010000134.1 GCA_031290815.1 Synergistaceae bacterium
CCAGTGATACTGGAGGAGATACGCGAACTTGAGAAAAAAGGCAGGGCGGATCCTGTTGCCTGCTCGGCTTGTAAAGGTGCAACAGTTCCACGAGGCAAACCTGATGTTGCGCTTTCGCAGTTGTAGCTTGGGGCTTAACTGGTCATGATCTGCGATTATCGTCTATAGCGTTGTTGCCTTCCACTGTGACTTGCCGTTGGTAATCCCTGCCGTGTCATCCATGAAATAACGGAGGGGGATCGGGATTACTACTACAAAGATCGTAAGTTTGACGTGCAGGACTACTGCATTCCCTCCCCTCCTTTTTATGCGGGGAAACAACGTTGAACTGTATCCGTCGAAGAATGCTACAAAAAGAGTTCCGTAAGTATGGAATCGTGGTTGATTTTGGATCTGCAATTGTAGATTCGGCACGAGGAGGTTGGGAAATGGACATGATTATCACCGCGGAATCACTTGCTCATAAACCGGCGCGCGATGTGAGGGCTCTCATAAGGGAGGGAAAATGGACTGGTCCGACGTCCGGGCTCTCCCTCGGCCATGCCCAGGCCAACATGATAGTGCTTCCCAAGGACTGGGCTTACGATTTTTTGCTGTTTGCAGTGAGAAACAATAGGGCATGTCCCATTCTGGACGTCACCGAGGCCGGCAGTCCCGAACCTAGGCAGATTGCGCCCGGCGCGGATGTCAGGACGGATCTGCCCAAGTACAGAATCTGGAAGAACGGTGAATTGACCGCCGAGCCGACTGACATTGTATCCGAGTGGCGGGATGATCTGGCGGCGTTCATGATAGGCTGTTCTTTCTCGTTCGAGAGCGCTCTTCTCGACGCCGGCATTCCGGTGAGGCACATAGAGGAGAACGTCAACGTACCTATGTACCTGACCAACATACAGTGCATACCTGCCGGCCGGTTCTCCGGAAACATGGTCATGAGCATGAGGCCGATCCCTCATCGTCAGGTGCCTGCCGCAGTCACGTGCACCGCACGTTTTCCGTCCGTGCACGGTTCGCCGATGCACATAGGCGATCCGTCGGCGATAGGAATAAGCGACATAGGCCGTCCGGACTTCGGTGACGCCGTCACGATAAATCGGGGAGAAACGCCGGTGTTCTGGGCCTGCGGCGTGACCCCTCAGGCCGCCGTGATGAACTCGAAGCCGCCGTTTGCCATAACGCACGCCCCTGGTCACATGTTCATAGCCGACCGCCGCGACTCCGATTACGCAGTGTTCTAAAAGTGAAGCGCCCTGGGCTTTTTTCATAAAACCCAGGGCGCTTCGTTTATGCAATGTCGCTGATGGGAACACTGCTTGAGCTGGACAAACTTGACAAACTTAACGAAAAGCTCAGCATTCTAAAATTCCCATTCGAACCTCACTCCGGCTGAGAATCCGCTGTACTTGCCAAAGTATCCCTGAATGCCGGTTTCGAGGGAGAAATTGCTGTCCTCGTTCGGGCGAAGTATCAGGCCCAGTTCGCCTATTCCTGTTGTGCCCTCCAGGTCATAAGCGGGGAGTGCGGACCACTTGTCGGTCCCTGCGTGGATATCGCCGTCAAACTCGTGTTCCACTGCGGCTCCGATGTACCACGTGCGCCGTTCGTTGCTGTTACGGGAGAAGCGAGCGCCGAACCTGATCCTGTGCGAGTCGTCGGCGAGAAATTTCACCCATTCATCTTCGGCCATCGTTTTGGGCAGCAGAACACTGTCGCCCTCCTGCCGGTTCCAGTAGTATCTGAACATGAGATCGAGTCTGTCCCGTGGATCCTTCAGCTTCAACGTGCGCCCTACTCCCAGATGAGCGCCGTAATACGGCGCCTCAACGGTGTACGACAGCGGAACGCCATTCGACTCCAGACTCGCCGTGAACTCGTTCTCCAGCTTGCCGACGCGGAACGAACCTTCCACTCTATAGCCGTTCGCCCATTCCTTCCGAGCCATCAGGCCCACGCCGTAGCTCTTGAGTGAACCGCTCCCATAGATATCGGCTGTTTCAGCGCCTGAGATGTGGTCATAGTTATCGTACGTGTCATAGTCCGCGTGTCCGATGTCCACGAAGGCGGCCCACAGGAACGAGCTGTCCGGGCGGTCTCCGTCTCCCTTGCGCGTCTCCTTGCTCGCAAACCCTACCATCGCGTTCATGCCGTCGATGTCGACGTGCGAATTGTCGTTGTCAACTCGCAGCCAAGCGCCGTCTATGCCAGCGAACGGCTCCGAGGTGCGTCCATAGACATCATGGCTCTGGATGTCGTTGCTCAGGACTATATTAGCGGACTCGTAGCTGTGATCGGCAAGCCAGGTTCCCCGCGCCCCGACAAACGCCAATCCTGCGAGGCGGCTGTTCGTTATGACCGAAGCTTCATGCGCTGGGACAATAGGATCAATATCCGGTTCCACGAGGTGATCCGGCCTGGAGGGCAGCCACGGTTTGTTGCCAGAGGGGTCCAGCTCCGTTGGGTCGGGAGTCTTGCCCGGCTTGGTCTCCGATGCTGGCTGAGGGGTCAGTGGAGTCGGGCTCGGAGGTATTACCGGCTCGTCTGGCTGAGTCGGAGTACTGGGATCCGTGGGCTGCGGCGGTGTGTCAGGATTGACCGGAGGCGTCGGTGTGTCAGGATCGACCGGCGGCGTTGGCGAGTCAGGGTCAGTCGGCGTATTAGGCGTATCAGGATCCGTTGGCTGTATCGGAGTCGCCGGCTCTCCCGGATCTGCCGGCTTGTAGCCGAGGGGCAGCCTGGCCACCAGGTACTGGTGCGTCTCCTCTTCATCCTCTGGGCTCGCCGGCGCAGTACCCGGGGTCTTAGGAACGCTCGTGTCGATGATGAAGTTGTAGCCCGTGGTATATCCCCTCCGCACGTAAGCCCTGGAACTCTCGCTGTAGAATGTGCCGGAGGCCTGGCCGTTGTTCGGCTTCCCCAATATATCGCCGGGGGCTTCAGTGCCTATCAGGTAGAAGCGATCACCAGGCTGCGGAGCATCTCCTTGAATGATCGAAGTCAGGTAGACGCTGCTTCCCTCGATGTCGACGTTAGGATTGCCATCCGAGTGATAAATTTTGAGCAGGGCGGAATCCGGATCATTCAGCGTCGTCCCGTTCAGGTTGAAGATCAAATCTCCGCCCAAATCAGCCTGCGTGAGGGTCATCACATTGCTGCCCATCACCATAAGTTGTCCGCCCTCGTCGAGCTGGAGCGTGTGACTGGGGGCGTCGAGCTCCATGCCATCGGAGATCTGAGTGTAGCTCCCGCTCAGGAGGCGGACATCGCCAGGGCTGTCGACTCTGAATACGTTCTTGCCGCCCCAGATGAAGCCTCCTGCGGTATTGCCGCTTGCCGGGCCTACCTCCATGTCGAAAGTCTTTCCGTTATCCTGGTTTACCTCTATCGGATCAGGGAGCATCACCCAGCCGAACTTCTCGGTCTTGATCTCCAGTTTGGCGTCCGCGTCAGCCGCATCCTGGACGATCGTTATCTTTCCGTCAGAGTCCGTGTTCATTCCGTTGACAGTCCCGAAATATAACGAGTTGTACCGCTCGTCCCCGTTTTCCACGATCTTGTTCTCCCCTATGTACGTGTAATAGTAGTCCGTGGCCAGGAGCGTCAGCGTGTAGGGATCCTCCGGGTGGGTTATATGGCTGTGGCCGGTGTCGATCGTTATCGTACCGTACACCCTGGCCCCGCCCTGTTCCGGGTTTGTGTAATTGTCCCCTGTATAATTCGAGATAAACGTGTTGTCGTGAAACTCGCTGTTTTTGATCGTCAGCCGCTCGGCAATGCCGTAGCCGTACACAAGCCCGGCCGATATGGACCCGTTTTGCGCGGTTATCACATTGCCAGTGTACGAATTATCCTCGATAATTTCTATACCCAGTTTGGGCGTAGTCGGGTCGCTCGGGCTCGAACTCGGGTTGCCGCTCGTCGCCCCCAGGATGCCTCCGCCGTCTATGTAGGTTCCGGCGGTGACAGTCGAGTCCTCGAAGTAGTCGTTCACAAGCTCGTCGATCAGTCCGACGCCGTCAGATCGAACGCCTATCAGGCCACCGCCCTGAATATAACCGCTGGTCGATACGTTCACATTGTTGATCACGTTGTGATTCACGTTCTGCATGGCGGCGTTCCCCGTCTCGGAGTATACGCCGAAGATTCCCCCTCCTTTGATGTACGAGCCGGCATTGACATCGACATCTATCACGCGGTTCCCGCTGAGTCCGTCCTTTGTGCTGTCGTATGTTCCAGTGAAGCCCGTGAGACTCCCGATGCCCTGCGCTCCGACGATGCCGCCGCCCTCAATGAACCCGGCTTTCACTTTAATATCCGTAAAATTATTCTCGACGACGTTACTTCCAAATGCAAAACCGGCGGCTGAGTCGGACTGAACGCCGACCACTCCGCCTCCGCTGATGCCGCCCGCCGCTTCGACAGTGATGTCGTCAAAGTAATTCCCCCTCACCGTGCCGATGAGCCCTCCCATCTTGGAGGAGACCCCGACGATGCCGCCGCCCTTCAAACCATAACCGTGATCGTCGGTCCCATCAGTCCGCACTGTAAGGCCCTTGAAGAGGTTCTGATCGAGCGCGTGCAGGTTCGCTGTGGTTTCGGATGAACGCAAGCCCACTATGCCCCCGCCGTAGAGGTAGGTCGCGGCCGAGACCTCCGAATCGAGGAACAGGTTTCCCGAAGCGTTGTGGAGGTACGCCCAAGGGTTGCTGTACACGTCGTCGATTACCCAGGAGAAATCGGCGTTGCTCAAAGTCGGGTCGTCAAACTTTTTCGAGTCCTCCGCGTCTGTGTAATTCGATTGAAGGCCTACTATTCCTCCGCCCTTGATGTATGAGAGCTTTGATTCCACCTTTATGCCGCTGAATATATTATTGTCCAGGTTTGTGAGCTCCACTCCCGCGGTGGAGAGGCCGTTCAGGCCTATGACTCCGCCTCCCCTTATTGAGTAACCGGCGCTCACGTTTATATCTCCGGCGAATATGTTTCCGGTCGCGTCATCAAGCTTGACGTTGGTGTCAGGAGCGAACATATCAGTCCCAGGGTGTTTGCTGTTGTTGTTCAGCCCGACGAGCCCTCCGCCCAGGAGTATGTCATCCGTTCGTATATCTATTTCGGTGAAGAGGTTGCCTGAAAGCGAAGGTATCTCCGCGACGCCTATCTTGTCAGCCGGGGATGAGGCCGCATCCACTCCGATCAACCCGCCGCCCTCGATATACGCGCTCTCGGTGCGGTTATCGAAATCACCGCCGTCGCTGTCAGTGGTGGTTACACTCACTCCCTTGAAGAAATTACCGGAAACGGAGCCCATTTTGGCGGATGCCGAAACGTCAATGCCATGAAGTTCGCCGGTGGAACGAACTCCGATAATCCCGCCTCCGGCGAGGTATTGGGTAGCGTTGGTTTTGGGAGCCGCGTACATCGTAACCCGCAGGTCGGTGAAAGCGCTGCCCTTGACATCTCCGAGGGACGTGTCCACTGACGCAGAGTTGACGTTCCCGATCAATCCGTTTACAACCCCCATCCTTGGTCTGACCACCCTATATTCGACGTACGCGCCTGTAAGATGCAAGTTTTCAAGGCTCAAGCCGTTGAAACTACTAGCGCCATTATTGAGCGGCACGTTCAGCCACTTTCGCTCGTTCGTGAAGTCATCCTCTCCACGGATAGTCTCTCTGATGGCTCC
>JAISLO010000135.1 GCA_031290815.1 Synergistaceae bacterium
CTCCGCCCTCTGAAAGACGAGCACGAAAAGAGGTATCAGCACCGGCAGGAAGCTCCGCGCGCGTTTCAGAATCCCGCCGCTTTCGAAATCTGCGCCGCGTGATATTTGCGCCTTCAGTATTCTATCCGTCTCCTCAAACAGGGTGGGGATAAATCGCAGGGCTATCGTCATCATCATCGCCATCTCATTGGTCGGCAGGCCGAAGAAGGCGAGGGGCGAGAGCAGGCGCTCCAGCCCGTCCGAGAATTCCATAGGGCTCGTAGTCATCATCAGAATCGACGCGAATATAACGAGGAAAAAAAGCCGCAGGCCCATGCTGATCGCGAGGACGACACCCTCGCGGGTAATCCGCAGCGGTCCTATCGACGCGAGCTCGCGCCCAGGAGTCCAGAACAGGTTGACAGCCACGGTTATCACGACCAAAAACACGACAGGCTTGCCGGCGCCAAGAATAGTCAGAATAGGAATCTTTGAAAACCTGGAAAGCGCGCAGAGCAGAAGAAACCAAAGCGTGAAGTCGAGGAGCTCGCTAGCCATAAAAAGACCAGTGAGGAGCAAAAATATTCCTATTATCTTGCACCTCGGGTCCAGCCTGTGCATAAAGGAATTCCCAGGGATGAACTGTCCCAGGGATATTTTGTTCAAAAAGCGCATCTGCGCATCTCCTCCAGCTTATCGATAATGGAGCTTATGTCCGATGTGAGGGGCAAGTCGATGCCGCGCTCCCTCAATCCGGCTATGAAGCGCTGAAACGGCGGCATCACGAGCCCCTCCACAGGGTTGAGGAGAAGATGTTCGGCAACCTGTTCTGGCTCCCCGTAAACCACGCCCAGTCCGTTTTCCAGCACGAGAACCCTGCCGCTGTTAGCCAGTGCGCTCTCCAGGTCGTGAGTCACCTGAACCACTCCCAGACCCTTGGCTCTAAGCTCGGTCATCAGCCGGATCAGCTCTCTGATTCCCTGAGCGTCAAGACCGGCAGTCGGTTCGTCCAGCACCAGGTAATCCGGTTTCATGGACAGCACGGACGCCAGAGCGACCCTCCTCTTCTGACCGCCGGATACGGCAAACGGATTCATCTCCATGAGCGACGGATCCAGCCCTGCGGACCGCGCCGCCGCATCGACACAATCGTCGAGATCCCGCCCCCTCACGCCCCAGTTCTGAGGCGCGAACGCTATCTCATCCCTGATCGTATCCGCGAAGAACTGCTGCTCAGGATACTGAAAGACCAGCCCGACCTTTCTGCGGAGCCCTCTGAGGTCCTTCGCGTCTTTTGTGACATCGGTTCCGTCCACTGTCACGCTGCCGGATTGGGGGATGAGAAGCGCGTTGAGATGCTGTGCCAAAGTTGACTTGCCGCTGCCCGTATGGCCAACGATCGAGACCAGCTCACCACGCTCTATCGTGACCGACACGCCGCGAAGGGCCTCCGATTGGGCCGGGGTTCCAGCATTATATGTGTGACTCAGATCTTTTACGACTATAGACATAGCGAGCCGAGCATGCCGAGTACTGTCGGAACCGTACCCTGCCGGATGAAACCGCGGGCCAGAAGTTCCCGATAGAGTATGAGCTCCTGCGGTTCCGCGAAGTTCCACCTGAGATACTCCCCACCGAAGAAATCGGAGGACGCGCCATCCCACACGACGCGGCCGCGCTCCATCACAACCACTCTCCTAGCGTGAACGACCTCATCCATCCTGTGCGTGACCTGAAGCAGCGTCATCCCGCAGGCATTCAGATCCCCAAGCCGCCTCAAAAATGACTCCCGCCCCTCCGGATCGAGCATCGATGTCGATTCATCCAGCAACAGCACGGCTGGATCGAGAGCAAGAGCGCCGGCGAGGGCCAGTCTCTGCTTCTGACCTCCCGAAAGAGAGAACGATCCCCGCAGCCTGTACCGCGAGAGCCCGGTCAGTTCGAGCGCCCTGTCAACCCTGGCCCTGATCTCGTCACGAGACAGCCTGAGGTTCTCCGGGCCAAACGCCACGTCCTCCTCCACAATGCTCGCCACAATCTGATCGTCTGGATTCTGAAAGACCAGCGCGACGTTCTTTCGGATCTCCTCAGGGCTGCCGGGCGCCGCGGCGTCGGCCCCCATCACAAAACAAACGCCCCGCGTCGGTGTCAGCAGGGCGTTGCAGATTTTCGCGAGCGTAGACTTTCCAGACCCGTTCGCCCCGACCAGGGCTGCCCATTCGCCTGGCCCTATATCGAGATCAACCTCGTTCACCGCGGGGGATGCGGCTCCCGGATAGGAGTACGTCACCCCCCGCATGGAGATAACAGGGGCAAGGCTCATATTCCGCGAAGCTATTCCAACAGTTGGATTACCGCCATAGGAGAAGCGTCGCCTACCCTGTTCCCCATTTTGACTATCCTCGTATACCCGCCGTTTCTCTCGTTAAAGCGCGGGGCGAGGACATTGAACAGGACAGTGACTGCTTCCTTGTGCGGCATCCTGGATATCACAAGCCTTCTGTCCGCAAGCGAGCCGGACTTCGCCTTCGTTATCAGTTTTTCCGCCACTCGCCTGAGTTCCTTAGCCCTCGTCACCGTCGTAACTATGCTTCCTTTCACGAACAGACTTGCGGCGAGATTCCCAAGCATCGCACGCCTGTGCGAACCATAACGCCCAAGACGCCTGAGATTCATTCGATGATTCATAAAAATATCGCCCCTTTACTTATTTCGTCTCCGTCCCATATCTCAGTGAAAAGCTGACTTATCATCAGAGGGCTGAACAGCCCGCTCACTTGTATTGCTCCTCCTCACCGTCCTCCTCCACCTCGCCGGAGAGGGTCAGGTCGAATTTCGTGAGCTTCTCTTCTATCTCGCGAAGTGAAATCTTGCCCAGATTTCTTATCTTCAGAAGATCGGCCCTGGAGCGGGAGACTAGTTCTCCGATGTAGTGAACCCCTCCGCGCATCAGGCAGTTTTCGCTCCTCACGGAGAGATCGAGATCTCGCACCGGCCTGGCGTATGCGGGATTATCCCCAAGCTTCATAAAACTCTTTCCGCTCACATCTCCCGATTGCCCCTTGTCCGTAAACCGCAGCAGATCCCCGCCCTTGTGATCGGACATTTCCGGATCCTCCGGGGACACCGCGACCGCTATGCTGAGGAAGTAATCCCTCAATATGCATGATGCCTGGCGCACCGCATCCTCTGGGCTGACGACCCCGTTCGTCCAGATCTCCAGGATAAGCCTGTCGTAGTCAGTCCTCTGTCCGAGGCGTTTATCCTGCACCTCGTACTTCACCCTTTTGGCCGGTGAAAATATCGCGTCGACCATAAGGGCGTCCACCGGAAGATACCCCGGCCTGGGACGGTCAAGCTGAGCGTAACCGGTCCCCTCCTCGATGTATAACTCCATCGCAAGCTTCGCTCCAGCTTCGAGATGACATATCAGCGCGTCGGGATCGGGAAATTCTACCTCGCTGTCAGGCTGTATGTCAGCGGCTGTAACCACCTTAGGACCTTCCGAGTCTAGACGGAGGACCCTGTGCTCAGGTGAAAACGATCTCACGGGGACATGTTTTATATTCATGAGAAGCTCTATCATATCCTCCTTGACTCCTGGCACCGTCGTAAATTCGTGCAGGACGCCGTCCACGCGGACAGCTGTTATAGCGGCGCCGGATATCGAGGAGAGGAGAACTCGCCTGAGAGAATTCCCCAATGTTACCCCATACCCCCGCTCAAGGGGTTCTATGACTATCCTCCCATAGGAAGAGCTGCTCTCCTCAACTATGATATCGTATCGGGCATGCTCCAAAGTTACCCCACCTTTCAATGTACACACGAGCGCGAATCTGAACTACCCGGCGAAGCTAGAGCTATACGCGGCGCCTCTTCGGCGGTCGGCAGCCGTTGTGAGGTATAGGAGTAGCATCCTGAATTATATTCACCTGCAAACCCGCGGCCTGGAGGGAACGGATTGCCGATTCACGTCCGGGACCCGGCCCCTTGACGACAACGTCGATTTCAACCACTCCGTGGTCCTGC
The DNA here is from genome assembly GCA_031290815.1 of Synergistaceae bacterium. GTDB lineage: Bacteria > Synergistota > Synergistia > Synergistales > Synergistaceae > JAIRWR01. The sequence continues at coordinate 4,009 of JAISLO010000135.1, forward strand.
GCGAGCTTCGCCGCCTGAGCCGCCGACATCTGGGCGGCGTACGGCGTCGACTTTCTGGTGCCCTTGAAACCGACGTTTCCTCCTGACGCCCATGACAGCGCGTTGCCCTGCTTGTCGGTGAGGGTTACGATCGTATTGTTGAACGTGGAGTAAATATGAGCTATGCCATAGCTGACATGTTTCTTCTCTTTTCTCTTACCCCTCCGCTGAACTCGTTTTGCCACTTGATTATTCCTCCTTCATCATAAAAGGGATCACTTCGTGACCTTTTTCTTTCCGGCAACGGTACGCTTGGGGCCCTTGCGAGTGCGCGCGTTCGTCTTTGTATGCTGCCCTCTGACCGGCAGGCCGAGGCGATGCCTCAAACCGCGATAACACCCTATATCCATGAGGCGTTTTATGTTCATGCTCACCTCGCGGCGAAGGTCGCCCTCCACCTTGTAGTTGTTCTCCAATTCAGTCCTCAGCTTCTGCGCCTCGTCGTCGGTCAAGTTTTTAACCCTCGTATCAGGACTGATACCAGTCGCGGTCAGGATCTTTCGTGATGTCGGAAGCCCTATCCCGAAGATGTAAGTGAGACCGATCTCTATTCTCTTTTCCCTCGGCAGGTCGACCCCTGCGATACGTGCCATATGACCTTTACCTCCTCGCGCCCTGGCGCTGTTTATGTCTGGGGTTTCTGCTGCAGATAACTCTGACCACTCCGTGTCTTTTGATTATCCTGCAATACTCGCAAACCGTTTTGACAGACGGTCTTACCTTCATTATATCAACATCCTCCTTGCAAGCATATTAAACGCCTTTCTTGTTCAAAAACAATCATTTATATCTGTAGACTATCCTGCCGCGCGTGAGGTCGTATGGAGTCAGTTGTATCAGGACCCTGTCTCCCGGAAGTATGCGGATGAAGTGCATCCTCATCTTTCCGGAGACATGGGCCAGAACTTTATGCCCGTTCTCCAGCTCCACCTTGAACATAGCGTTTGGCAGCGGCTCGATCACCTTGCCCTTGACCTCGATGACGTCATCTTTTGCCATGCGAACTAACCATCCTCCTCCGTTAAGGAAAAAACTGCGAAGTCTCTACCTCCCGCCGCGAGCGATCACTTCACATAGCCATCCGTCGTCGAGAGACTCTCCCTTTTCAAGCCGATGCGCAACCTCGCAAAGAAGCACGCCAGTACGCTCGAGGTGCCGGGCATTTTTCTTCTTTGGCCGTCCGGCTTTGATTCGCCTTCCGTCGGCAATCAGGACCCTAGCATTATTTTCGGCATCCGCGATCCCGAGCGTGACAAAGACGGAACCGGCGAATCTGCCTCGTTTCACTGCAACCAGACTGCCCGGGGGAAACAGGGAGCATACGTCACAACTCATTCCCATGGCGTCAGGATCATGACACCATCCTCCGTAACCAGGAGGGTGTGTTCAAAGTGGGCGGCGTCGGAGCCGTCTTTGGTGCTCACCGTCCAGCCGTTGGGAGAGGATTCCACAGGCTCCGCTCCGTTCACAACCATAGGCTCTACACAGAAGGTCAGTCCCTGCCGCAGCACCATTCCGCTTCCGGCCTTACCGTGATTTGGAACCTGAGGCGCCTCGTGCATCTTTCTTCCAATGCCATGACCGGCGTAGTCCCTCACGACGCCGCACCCGCGGCTCAGGACCCACTTTTCTATGGCATGGCCGATATCCCCCAGAGTGTTTCCCGGCCTCACCTGGGAGATGCCTATGTGCAGGGCTTCCAGAGTCGTCTCCATCAGTTCCGTTCTAATGGTGGAAACGGAATCGCCCACGGCATACGTACAGGCGGCGTCGCCGTGATACCCCATAAAAACGGCGCCAACATCCACGCTGACAATGTCTCCGTCGGCAAGGATTCGATCCGCGGATGGAATGCCGTGAACTACCTCTTCGTTTATCGAAACGCAGATCGACCCGGGAAAGGGAACGCGAACGCCCTGCGCCTTATACCCCTTGAACGACGCTGTCGCGGACTCACGGGAGATCAAATCTTCCGCTGCAACATCCAGGGAGAGGGTGTTCATTCCGGGACGGATAAGATCCCTCATGAGCTTCAGTACGTCGGCTACTACGGCGCCGGCTCGTTTCATCTTCTCGATCTCGTCCGGCTTTTTGATCGTAACCATCACACGCCGTCCCGCTGCGGATCGAGACACGCGAGAATAGCGTCCGTCGGGCCAGATGCGTCAATCCTGCGCAGGAGTCCAGCCCTTTCATAGTATTCCACGAGCTGCGATGTCTTGGCATGATACAACGCGAGCCTGTCCCTGATCACCGATTCCACGTCGTCACCGCGCTGAATCACGCTGCCGCCGCACAAGTCGCAGACGCCCTCTTTTTTAGTGGAATGGCCCACGACATTATAAATGGCCCCGCAGACCGAGCAAACCCTGCGCCCGCCGAGCCTCGCTACAACGGCGTCATCGGATATCTCTAGAAGAACGACCACGTCGATGCCTAATCCCATCTCATTCAGGAGCGAATCCAGTTCTTCGGCCTGGGCAATGTTCCGGGGAAAACCATCCAGTATAAACCCCGGCCTCACGTCGTCCCGTTCGAGACGTTCTCTCATCATTCCAAAGATGATGCCGTCCGTAACGAGCTGTCCGGCATTCATATATTTTTCAGCGGCAAGCCCCAACTCGGTGCGGGACTTCACGTTTTCACGCAACATGTCGCCGGACGAGATGTGGACCGCACCAAACCTCTTCACGGCGGCCTCCGCCTGCGTTCCCTTGCCCGCTCCCGGTGGTCCCAACAGGATCATACGCATAGATTTCTCCTCCAAGATTCTCGTCGCGCCGGGCCCGGGCTAGAGAAGTCCTCCGCTTTTGCTGCGCCGCTTCAGGATACCCTCGTAATGCCGCATCAACATCTGCCCCTCAACCTGGTGAATCGTGTCGAGGGCGACTCCAACAACGATGAGTATCGCCGTTCCGCCAAAATAAAACGTGTTTATCCTCATCACTCCCGACATGAAGGTCGGGACCAGAGCGACTATGGCGAGCGCAATCGCTCCTCCAAGGGTGATGCGGTTCATGACGCGCTCTATGTAATCGGAAGTCGGCCTGCCAGGTCTGATGCCGAGTATGAATCCTCCGTACTTCTTCATATTATTCGACAGGTCGGTCGGGTTGAAGACGACAGCGGTGTAAAAATATGAGAAGAACACTATGAGGATTACGTAAAACAGCATATATATCGGGCTTGACGGCGAAAACGCCCATTTTACGGACTCCGCCGCGGCGTTTCCGGTGAAAAAGTTCGCTATAGTGTATGGAAAGAGCAGCACCGATGACGCGAATATGATCGGTATGACTCCCGACGTGTTTACCTTGAGGGGTATGAACGTGCTCTGCCCCCCGTAAACCTTGTTTCCCACCATGCGCTTCGCGTACTGCACCGGAAGCCTTCTCTGTCCCTCCTGAAGATAGATGCACCCTGCGATTACGAAAATCATCACGGCGACCGCGACCACCAGGTTGATGGGGTTCATCTCCCTGAGGCCTACGAGCTTGACCGTCTCGACTATCGCTTCCGGCAGGCGAGCCACTATCCCAGCGTAAATCAGAAGGGAGATCCCATTGCCAATGCCGTGGTCCGACATGACCTCGCCAAGCCACATTAAGACTACAGAGCCGGTGGTTACAGTCACCACCACGACCAGCATATCCAGCCAATTCCCGGAGAATATCTGGAGGTTTCTGAGCCAGGTCGTCATCCCGACGGCCTGAATGAGGGCGAAGACAATGGTGCCGTATCTCGTGTACTGAGTGATCTTCTTCCTGCCCTCCTCGCCCTCCTTCTGCATCTTTTCGAGGGCTGGAAATATGACCACCAGAAGCTGCATCACTATGCTCGAGTTTATATACGGCGCGACCCCCAGGGCGAACACGCTGAAACGGCGAAGAGCGCCGCCGGCGAAGAGATCCAGAAAGCCCAGAAAGCCTCCCTCGGCGAAGAGCTTCGACATTGCCTCCGAATCTATTCCAGGCGTCGGGATATGAGCTCCCAACCTGTAGATAAAAAGGGCAGCTATCACAAAAAGGATGCGCCTTTTGAGATCCGGCAGTCGAAAGGCATCCCGGAACCCGTCTATCACGCTAGATCACCTCTGCCTTTCCGCCCGCCGCCTCGATTTTCTCCTTGGCGGATGCGCTGAACGCGTTTGCCTTAACCTCCAACCTTCTGGTCAACTCGCCTTCGCCAAGAATCTTGACAGGCAAGCTCAGATCCGAGATAAGCCGTTTCGCGTGTAGTTCTTCCGAGGTAATCACGGAATCTTCTTCGAATCGGCCATCGAGGTCCCTCACGTTGACCGTCTGGTAATTCGCAGCGTGCCTGAAGTTGCTGAAACCCCTCTTTGGTATTCTCCTAGAGAGGGGCATTTGGCCTCCTTCAAAGAATGGGCTCACGCTGCGTCCGGCCCTGGCCTTCTGCCCTTTGTGCCCCTTTCCGGCAGTCTTGCCCTGTCCGCTCCCCAATCCAATGCCGAGCCTCTTTGTTTTACGCTTCGAACCGGGAGCCGGGGAAAGGTCATGGAGATTCATGCTTTCTCGCCTCCCGTCTCACACACGCTGAGCTCAATCAGATGGCTGACGCTTCTTATCATGCCGCGAATCTGGGGCGTGTCCTCATGAACGACAGTCTCGTTCAGCCTGTGCAGGCCAAGCGCCCTTATAGTCCTGGCCTGTATGTCAGGACGCCCTATAGCGCTCTTCTTCCATTTAATCAATAGCTTGGACATCGCAAGAACCTCCGCTCCTCAGGCGCCGGCCGACGCGCGGTTTTCCTTGCCGCGCAGCCTGCGGACCTCTTCAGGCGTTCGCAGTCCGCAGACCGCTTTGAACGTCGCGTAGGCGACATTTATGGGGTTCGACGTGCGGCCGATGACCTTAGTCAGTACGTCGCGCACCCCGCCTAGTTCCATGATAGCCCTGACTACCGCGCCTGCGATTACTCCTGTGCCGGACGCCGCAGGGCGAATCAGGACAGACGCCGCTCCAAATTTGCCGAGAATAGGGTGAGGTATGGTGTTTCCGACCTTCTTGAGGTCAACCATATTCTTCTTGGCGTGATCGATTCCCTTTCGCACTGCCTCGGAGATCTCCCTCGCCTTGCCCATGCCTATTCCAACCTGATCCACTCCGTCTCCAACGACAACGAGAACGGAAAAGCGGAATCTCTTGCCCCCCTTGACGACTTTGCTCACCCTGTTTATGGAGACGACGCGCTCCGTGAGCTCTATTCCTCTGCTGCTGTAATTTTTTGTTTGTTGATTCTGAGCTGCCAACATCTTCCCTCCCTAGAACTGCAAGCCGGCTTCTCGAGCGGCGTCCGCGAGCGCTTTCACCCTGCCGAGAAAAATATGCCCGCCCCTGTCGAACACAACAGTTTTGATTCCGCTGGCCAAAGCCCGCTCCGCAATGAGCTTTCCTACGCTCTTTGCCGTTTCCTGACCGCCGTCGGCAGAAGGCGAGTCCTGAATCGACTTCTCCAGGGACGACGCCGAGGCCAAGGTCCTTCCGGCCTCATCGTCGATAACCTGAGCGTATATGTGTTTCAAACTGCGGAACACAGAGAGGCGCGGACGCTCCGGGGTGCCCGCGACGCGTTTGCGCAAGCGGCGATGACGATGTATGCGCATCTCGTTGCGGCTACGAATCCTGATCACATTCCATCACCTCGTATATTATTTACCGCCGGCCTTTCCGGCCTTGCGAATGACGTATTCGTCGGAATAGCGAATACCCTTGCCCTTGTACGGCTCAGGCGGGCGATACTCCCTGATGTTCGCGGCGACCTGACCGACGAGCTGCTTGTCGATGCCCCGAACGATTATCTTGACGGGCCCATCTACGGCAAAATCTATTCCCTCTGGGGGAACCACTTCGACGGGATGGGAGAAACCGAGCGACATCACGAGGTTTTTACCCTGCATCTGCGCCCTGTATCCAACTCCGATTATCTCAAGAGTCCTCTCAAAGCCGTTTGTAACGCCCGTTATCATATTGCTCAGAATAGCCCTCGTCATCCCGTGAGCCGCCCTTACGTTCTTTTCGTCGTTCGAGCGGCGGACGATGACGTTTCCATCATCTATCGAGACGGATATCTCCGGCGAGATCCCCAGCTTCAAAGCTCCCTTCGAGCCCTTGACTGTGACCTCACCGCCCAGAACGATGACGTCGACTCCTTTGGGCAGCGGGATTGGCTTACGGCCTATGCGTGACATGATATCCCCCCTACCAGACGTAGCACATGACCTCGCCGCCGAGTCCTCGTTTGCGGGCCTCCGCGTCGGTCATGAGTCCGTTTGAAGTAGAAATCAACGCTATTCCGAGGCCGCCCATCACCCGCGGAACATCTTCCTTGTGGACATAAATACGCCGCCCGGGCTTGCTTATGCGCCGCAAACCCTGTATAACCCTCTCACGCCCGGTTCCGTAGCTCATGTACACTCGAAGCGTCGGCGAAGGAAGCTTTGGATCGGTGACGGTCTTATAATTGCGAATGTAGCCCTCGTCCTTCAAAATACGGGCTATTTCGAGCCTCAGTTTGCTCATTGGCATATCTACCATTTCATGATATACAGTATTCGCGTTTCGAATGCGAGTCAGCATATCGGCAACAGGATCTGTTACATGCATCCCCATTGATCCTCCCTTCATGCCCTACCAGCTTGACTTGACGACACCTGGAATTTTCCCCTCTCGAGCCAGGCTTCTGAAGCAGCAGCGGCACATGTTGAACATTCGCATGTATCCCCGCGGACGACCGCAAATGGGGCACCGGTTGTAACGTCTCACGTTGAACTTGGGTTCAGCTTGAGCCTTATTCCTCAAACTTTTGCGCGCCATAATATAAGAAGTCCCCCCTACTTGGCAAATGGCATCCCGAGCTCGGAGAGAAGGGCAAAAGCCTCCTCATCCGTGGCTGCGCTCGTCACGAACGTAACGTTCATGCCGCGCATGCGGATGACCTTATCATATTCGATCTCCGGAAACAACAGCTGCTCCCTGAGTCCGAGGTTGTAGTTTCCTCTCCCGTCAAAACCGCGCCTGGCCACTCCCTGGAAGTCCTTGATGCGCGGCAGCGCCACGCTGATCAACCTGTCGGCGAACTCCCACATCCTGGTGGATCTCAATGTGACGCAGCATGCCACCGGCATTCCGGCCCGCACCTTAAAACCGGCGACCGAGTTTTTTGCGCGCTTCATCATGGGTTTCTGTCCGGTGATCGTAGCTAGCTCGGATATGGACGCCTCCATGTACTTCATATCCTGCTTGGCCTCGTTCACGCCAATGTTGATAACTATTTTCACAAGTCCCGGGAGCTCCATCGGGCTCTTGTAATTGAACTGCGACCTGAGCCTCGGCGCAACTTCCTTCTTGTATTTTTCAAGGAGACGTGGAGTCATCTTCGCCTCTCCCTCCCTATGCCTTGTCGACGATCTCGCCGCATTTTTTGCAGACCCTTACCTTTGCGCCGCTGTCCAGAAACGCTCTTCCGACTCGAGTGGGCTTGCCGCACGAGGGACAGACGAGCATGGCCTTGTCGGAGTGGATGGGGGCCTCCATCTTGATGCGGCCTCCTCTAGGGTTTTTCTGCGTGGGCCGCGAGCTTTTCGTAACGACATTGACGCTCTCGACGACTATCAGCCCTCTTGCGATGTCCCTGCGCAATATCTTGCCTTCCCTGCCCTTGTCCTTGCCGGAGACGATGTAAACACGATCACCCTTGCGTAAACGCATTTTAGCCATTGCACGAGTCCTCCTTAAACAACTTCCGGAGCGAGGGAAACTATTCTCATGTAGCGTTTTTCCCTCAGTTCTCTGGCTACGGGACCAAAGATGCGCGTACCCTTGGGGTCTCCGTTGTTATCTATCAGCACGGCGGCGTTATCGTCGAATCGCACGTAAGAGCCGTCCCTCCGGCGGACCTCCTTCTTGGTGCGCACTATAACAGCCCGGATGACGTCACCCTTGCTCACGTTGCTGTTCGGTATGGCCTCCTTGACGGAAGCTACAATCACATCGCCTACCGAGCCAACCTTGCGGAACGAACCTCCCTTTACCTGGATGCATAGGATCTTCCTCGCCCCGGAGTTATCAGCCACATTGAGAACGGTTCTGAGCTGAATCATCTTCTACGCCTCCTCGCCGGCCTCTTCGCCAAGCATCGGGGCCCGTTCCAATATCTGAGATACGCGCCATCTCTTGTTTCGGCTCAGAGGGCGAGTCTCCTCGATCATTATTTTATCTCCGGGCCGGCACTCGTTCTGTTCATCGTGAGCCATGTATTTTTTGACGCGCAGAACAGGCTTGCCGTAAAGTGCATGCTTGGACATGCGTTCCACCTTAACCACGACTGTTTTATTCATCTTGTCACTGACTACGATTCCAGTCCTGACCTTTCGATTAGGAGAATTTTCCTCCATCCCCGACTACCCCCTTACTCCCGCCCGCTTCTCCGAGTCCTCTTTTTCCCGAATTACGGTGAGAACCCGCGCGATCGAGCGGCGGACTTCCTTGATACGGCCCGTGTTGCCAAGCTGGCCGATGGCGTGCTGAAATCTCAGGTTGAACAGCTCTTCCTTAAACTGACGGTGCTTTTCCTGGAGCTCGTCAACCGTCATCTCCCGAAGCGCGCTTGCATCCATATCAGACACCCACTCCCTCTCTCGCCAGCAACTTCACCTTGATCGGGAGTTTGAAGGATGCGGTGCGAAACGCCTCTTCGGCTATCTCTCTCGATACTCCTTCGATCTCGAACATGACGCGGCCTCTTTTTACAGCCGCCGACCAGTACTCTACATTTCCCTTGCCCTTGCCCATGCGGGTTTCGAGCGGTTTTTCCGTGACGGGGCGATCAGGGAAAATCCTGATCCATATTTTCCCGCCCTTTTTCATCTTACGGGATAGCGAGACTCGGACGGCCTCGATCTGCCTGGCCGTTATCCATCCGTTCTCGAGGGCCTGCAATCCGTATTCCCCGAAGTCAACCTTCGTAGCTCCCTTGGAAATCCCGCGAAGAGGCGTCAGGTGCGGCTTACGATACTTCACTCTTTTTGGGGACAGCATACCGCGCTACCTCCTCTCCCTTGGAGCCGGCTGTGCCGTTGAAGATTCCATCACGAGCGGCCGCTCCATTACCTCGCCCTTGTAAATCCATACCTTTACGCCTATAACTCCGTAAATCGTCCTGGCTTCGGTAAATCCGTAGTCGATATCGGCCCGAAGGGTGGACAGGGGAAGCTGACCTTCCAAATACCACTCAGTGCGCGCGATCTCGGCGCCGCCCAAACGTCCGGCGCACTGGATCTTTATGCCCTGCGCTCCGGATTTCATGGCGCGGAATATGGACTGTTTCATAGCGCGTCTGAAGCTGATCCTGCGCTCAAGTGACGACGCTACGCCTTCCGCCACCACTTGGGCCTCGCTGTCGGGGTTTTTGATCTCCTGTATATTGATCATGATGCGGCTCCCCGTCATAGCCTGGAGCTCGTCGCGAATAGCCTGGATCTCCGTGCCGCCCTTACCTATTACAACTCCGGGACGCGCGGTGAAGACCGTAAAACGCATGACATGACCTATACGCTCGATCTCGATCCTGCTGATTCCGGCATTCTCCCATTTCTTTTTCAGCCACTTGCGGAGCTGAAGATCTCCGTGGAGATTTTTCGCGTAATTCCGCCCGCTTGCATACCAGCGTGATTCCCAGTCATATATGACGCCAAGACGATAACCTACCGGGTGAACCTTCTGACCCACTGTCACCCCTCCTTATTTCTCTGCCACTGCGACAGTAATGTGGCTCGTGTGATGCCTGAAAGCATGAGCGCGCCCGTGTGAAACCGGACGAAATCTTTTAATGTACGCGCCCTGGTCGGCAGTGGCCCTGACGACGATCAATCTGTCCAGGTCCAGCCCCAGGTTGTGTTCGGCATTGGCGAGGGCGCTTTTCAATGTTTTTTCAACATATCTCGCTCCGACATTGGGCGTGAATTTCAATATATTCAACGCATCCGCCGCGCTCTTCCCTCTTATGAGATTGAGAACTCTTCTCGCCTTGTCCGCAGAAATACGGACCTGCCATGCGGTAGCCTTAGCCTCAGAGGTTTCTCCTTTGCCTTCCATGATCATTCCCCCTTACTTCTTGACCTTAGAGGAACGTTCCTGCCCCGCGTGACCGCCGAATCTGCGGGTTGGAGCAAACTCCCCGAGCTTGTGGCCGATCATATTATCGCTGACGTATACCGGAATATGCATCTTTCCGTTGTGAACTGCGATAGTGTGACCTATCATCTCCGGCGTTATGCTCGACCGTCTGGCCCATGACTTGATGACTCTCTTTCTGCCCGATTCGTTCATGTCCTCTATGCGTTTTAGCAGCTTAGCATCTACATACGGTCCCTTTTTAAGCGAACGTGCCATGTTCTATCCCTCCTAGCGCGCTACTTGCTGCGTCTGCGGACGATGAACTTGTCCGACGGTTTGCGCTTGCGGGTCCTGTAACCCTTTGCCGGCGTTCCCCATGGCGAGACCGGATGCTTGTTCGATTTGCTTCGGCCCTCGCCGCCTCCCATCGGATGATCGACGGGATTCATCACCATGCCGCGAACATGAGGCCTGCGTCCCTTCCATCTGGTCCGGCCCGCCTTCCCGTAGACGATGTTCTCGTGTTCCTCGTTTCCGACCTGTCCAACGGTGGCGGCGCATTCGAGCAGCACGAGACGGAGTTCGCTGGATGGCATCCTGACGAAGGCGTACTTACCCTCCTTGGCCATGAGCTGTGCCGACGTCCCGGCCGACCTGACTGCGACCCCTCCCCTGCCCGGCTCTATTTCTATATTGTGGATGAGCGTACCGTCGGGCATGTCCTTGAGCTTCATGGCGTTTCCAGGCTTTATGTCCGAACCTGGACCGGAGATGATCGTATCCCCAACACCAAGGCCGACCGGCGCCAAGATGTAGCGCTTCTCTCCGTCGAGATAGTTTATCAGGGCTATCCTGGCCGAACGGTTGGGGTCGTATTCTATCGACGCCACGCGGCCAGGCACTCCTATCTTATCCCGTTTGAAGTCGATTATTCTGTAAAGCCTGCGGGATCCGCCGCCGCGGTGACGCATCGTGATGCGGCCGGTGTTGTTTCTCCCGCCGTGCGAGTTGAGCGACTCGACGAGACTGCGCTCTGGCTTGTCCTTCGTTATCTCCGAGCGGTCCGATGTCGTCATGAAACGGCGCCCCGGAGTGGTTGGACGATATTTTTTTATGCCCATTTCAAAATCCCTCCTAGATTCCCGCGCCGTCGAAGAACTCGATGCGCTCGCCCGGCAGAAGCGTGACTATCGCTTTTTTCCACGAGCGCGTGCGTCCGGAAAAGCGCCCCATTCTCTTCGGTCTCGAATGGACTTTTATCGTATGAACGCTCACTACTTTTACTTTGAAGACGTCCTCCACCGCGCGCCGTATCTCTATTTTATTCGCGCACGGCAGCACCTCGAACGTATATTTGTTCAAAGACATGAGCCTGCTGCTCTTCTCCGTGATGATTGGGCGCAATATGATATCGTGCGGCAGCGCTGTCATGCTCCGAACACCTCCTCGATCCGCCTTACCGCTTCGGGGGTGGCTATCAGGCGCGCGTGGTTCAGAATGTCGTACACATTTATGCTGTCCACATGCAGGACGAGTGCGCCCGGAATGTTCGAAGCGGATTTTATCACCGCCCCGTTGCTCTCATGCAACAGGAACAACGGTTTCTTCACCCCTCCGAGCTTGTCCAAAAACAAGATCATGTCCTTTGTCCTCGGAGCATCCAATGTGAAGCTGTTCACGACCACCATGGCGTCCTTTTGAGCTTTCAGCGTGAGCGCGCTCCTGAGCGCTAGTCTCCGCACCTTCTTGTTTACCTTCTGTCTGTAATCTCTCGGATGCGGTCCATGAGCGACGCCTCCGCCAACCCAGAGCGGCGATCTCCTGCTGCCGGCCCTGGCCCGACCAGTATGCTTCTGTCTCCACGGCTTTCGCCCGCCGCCGCGGACATCGCCGCGATTTTTGGTGTTGTGGGTGCCCACTCTCTTGTTCGCCAGTTGAGCAACCACCACCTGGTGCATGGCCGCCGCGTGGACGGGAGCGTCGAAGACGCTGCTGGAGAGTTCGAATTCACCTATTTCATCACCGTTGAAATTGACCTGTTTGACTACC